>NZ_NCFJ01000399.1:0-2346 GCF_002281105.1 Polynucleobacter sp. 35-46-11 | reverse complement strand
ACTTAAGTCATTGAATTTATTGGTATTAATTTCTTTGGGCGTCCACGATGACGAATTAGCACTTGATCAGGATTATCTTTGAATACGCTCTTTGCATAGATATCGCTGACCCAAGGCTTGGATCTCACTAATGCCTCAGTAATTTCGCGATCTTCCCAGTGAGGTGCGCCTTCCTTAACAAACCCTGCCCATGTCATTTGTCGCTCAAACGGGGTATTACCCAGCTTCCAAAAGTGCTGGTGATCAACCAACCAAGGCTCAGCATTACCACCAATGTGGGAGGCAAAACTAGTCCAAGTTGAATCTTGAGGGTTCGATTCAAAGCCAGCCCTTACGGGATTGAGCTCAATATAACGTTGGCAACGCAGAAAATAATCAGGGTCTATTAGCGAAGAACGATAACGCCCCTCCCAAATTGTTCCAGAACGGTGGTGCTTTTGATTGAAATACTGGGCATAACGCCTACCTAGAGATTGCATCGTCTTCGCAAGCGAATCTTCATTTTGGGGAGTCATTAAGAGATGCACATGGTTTGGCATCAAAGCGAATGCATGCACTGCACTACCAAATTGTTTTGCTGCCTCTCGCAGCCAATCTAAATAGGTGCAGCGATCAGAATCATTAAAGAAAAGTGTTTCCCGATTATTGCCACGAACCATGACATGCATTGCTTGACCAGGAATAATGGTACGCGCTTGCCTTGCCATTGCTAAGACGAACTACTGCAGTTCGCGCACACCACCATTATTAGAGAACTCAGGGATAAACCAATCACCATCAACTTGAGTCACACCTGCCGGTACTTCACGCGCTTGTTGTGGCTGATCTTTTAACGCGGTGCTCATATAAGAGATCCACATAGGCAGAGCAAGACCGCCACCAGTTTCACGATCACCTAAGCTTGCCGGCTTATCAAAACCAATCCAAGCAATTGCAACTACCTGCGGGTTATATCCCGCAAACCAAGCATCGTGGGACTCATTAGTAGTACCCGTTTTACCGGCAATGTCAGAGCGACCCAATTTCGCTCTTGCACTTGCGGCGGTTCCAGTCTTCGTGACCTCTTGCAACATACTATCTATCACAAAGGCTGTGCGCGCATCCAATACACGAGTCGCATCCTCGTGTGCGTGAGTAGGTTTAGCTTCAAATAAAACCGTACCCTTTGAATCCGTCATCTTATTAATTAAGTATGGGTCTACACGATAGCCGCCGTTAGCAAACACACTATATGCGGATGCCATTTGCAAAGGGGCCACGGTGCCTGCGCCTAATGCCATCGTTAGGTAAGGAGGATGCTTTTCTGCCTCAAACCCAAAGCGCTGAATATATTCTTGCGCATAGGAGGGGCCAATGGCGCGGATTAGGCGAACAGAAACCAAGTTTTTTGATTTAGCCAAAGCAATACGCAAACGCATCATGCCCTCATACTTACCATCATAGTTTTTTGGCTCCCAGGCTTGGCTACCTGTTTCCATACTGCCAATCGATAATGGCGCATCGTTCACCATGGTGCTTGGAGAAAAACCTTTCTCGATTGCGGCAGCATAAATAAACGGCTTAAATGAGGAGCCTGGCTGGCGTTGGGCCTGAGTCACATGATTAAACTGATTACGGCGGAAATCAAACCCCCCCACTAATGAGAGGATCGCGCCCGTATCAGCATTCATAGAAATAAAGGCGGCCTCAACCTGAGGGAGTTGTGCCAACTTCCAAATACCCCCATCGGATAGCAATCTAATAATGGCACCAGGGCGTAAACGTTTTTTTGGTTGAGTACTATCAGTTAAGGAAGCAGTAGCTAGTTTCATGCTCTCACCCTTTAAGGTGATCACATCCCCAGTAGCAATCATGACCTGCATTTCTTTTGGCTTGACATCAAGCACTACCCCAGACTGCAAATCATCTAACTGGGGGTAAGCTAACAAAGCCTCGTCAATTGCACGCTGACGCTTCGTCGCATCTTCCGGTAAATCAATGAAACCTTCCGGACCACGATAAGCATGGCGCAAATCATATTCAAAAATACCGCGACGTACCGCTCTATATGCAGCATCTTGATCTGCCTTCAAGAGCGTGGTGTATACATCAATTCCTTGGGAATAAATTGCCTCACCGTATTGACTAAACAATAATTGACGCACCATCTCTGAAGCAAAATCGGCGCGAGTACTAAACTCATTTCCCAAGCCCCGAATATGCAACTCTTCTGCCATGGCAACTTGATACTGCTCGGGAGTGATGTATGACAAATCCCGCATACGCTGCAAAATATATTCCTGGCGAATTTTTGCGCGACGAAAATTGCTTACTGGGTTGTATGCCGATGGTGCTTTTGGCAAACCT
>NZ_NCFJ01000051.1:0-13317 GCF_002281105.1 Polynucleobacter sp. 35-46-11 | reverse complement strand
CTTGGCGGAAGAGGTGAGATTCGAACTCACGGAGGACTTTCATCCTCGCCAGTTTTCAAGACTGGTGCATTCAACCGCTCTGCCACTCTTCCTTTGCGATTTGAGTCCTAGATTATAAAGAACTTTTGATCTGCACCTCCAAATGCTGGGCAATTGCCAAACAAGAGGTGAGACCTGGAGACTCAAAACCATAGAGATTAAATAAGCCTTGAAGCTGATGCTGCTCAGGCCCTTCGAAGTAAAAGTCTCCTGCCGGGGCATTTGGCGGGACGATTTTGGCCCTGACACCAGAGTAATCTGCCTGCAAAGCACCGTCTTTTAGGCCTGGCCAGTATTGCCTTACTGCGGCGTAAAAGCCTTCTCCCCGTTTAGGATCGACCGTATAGTTAATTTGACTTTCATCATCAATATCGAGCCATTCCACATCAGGGCCAAACTTCGCCTGTCCACCCATATCAAGCGTTAGATGAACGCCTAATCCGCCAGGTTCAGGAATGGGGTAAATCAAATGGCTGAACGGAGACTTTCCGGATAAAGAGAAGTAGTTGCCTTTGGCGAAGTAAGCTTTAGGTATCAGATCTTTCGAGAGGCCTTCGATTTTTTGAGCCAATGCTGGAGCGCTGAGTCCCGCGCAATTAATCAGTAACTTGGTCTGAATAGTCATGCCATCGACACCACCAATCGTGAGCTCGAACCCGCTTTCGACAGCATTGCCAATTGGCTTAGCGCCAAGCAATGGAGATTGGTAAGCAACCATGCCGCCTGCATCTTCAAACCCACCCAGCAATGACAACATTAATCCATGACTATCGACTACACCCGTTGATGCTGAGAGCAATGCTGCTTCACACTGCAACTGCGGCTCAAGCGCTTTGGCTTGCGATCCTGAGATCATTTTGATATCGGGTACTTGATTGTTTTGCGCTTTATACAAAATAGCCTGGAGATCATCTAGCTGACTAGTATCAGCAGCAACAATCAGCTTTCCATAGGCTTGCGTGCTCACCTGATGACTGCGGCAGTATTCATATAAGAGTCGATTGCCTTCCACGCAGAGTTTGGCCTTGAGAGAATCTTTTGGGTAATAAATCCCCGCATGAATGACTTCGCTATTACGTGCACTGCTAATAGTTCCGAATGAATCTTCGCGCTCGAGCAAGATAGTTTCTCGACCCTGCAATGCCATCTCGCGAGCAACTGCCAATCCAACTACTCCAGCGCCTACTACGACGCAATCAACCTGCTCCATTCGGCTATTCCTGACCTGATTTCAGATATGTCTCAATATTGTGATGACTTTTGCCCAAGCTAAAGCCTTGTTATTGATGAAATCGTAACATTTTCAGCGTTTTAAGGGGGTTTTGATGTCCTTATTGATAAAATCTAGGAATGTCCTTGCAAGCCCAATTCGCCAGTAACAGTGTTCACTCTGCCCTTGATATGGTGCTCGATACCGCCTATCAAGGAATTGACGCCAGCGACTGGGCAAAGTTATTTGCGAATGCTCGCAAATCTCAGTTAGAGCAGTTCATTGCAGACCTGTTTGCTGGTAAGCACATCAACAATAGCGAAGATCGCCCTGCCCTGCATTCGGCGCTGCGCAATCTGAGCAAAACGCCAGTACTGATTGATGGTTCAGACGTCATGCCAGCAGTATCTGAGGTTTGGCATCGCATTGAAGCGCTTTGCAATAAATGGGTTGGCGTCACAGATGTGATTCACATTGGCATTGGTGGGTCTGACTTTGGCCCCCGCTTAGCAATTGAAGCTCTAGCACATGTGCCTGGTATTGAAAGTCGCGGAATGCGCATGCATTTCTTAGCGAACATTGATACCGCTGAATTAGCACGCATTTTGGCGCGCGCTCAGCCTCACAGCACCCGCGTGATTGTGGTCTCGAAATCATTTACGACTCTCGAAACTTCCATGAATGCCAAAGCCGTTGTGGCTTGGCTTAAAGAAAATGGACGCACGTCAAGTCAAATTGCACATGCTTTGTATGCGGTCACTGCCAACATTCCTGCCGCCAAAGACTTTGGCGTAAGCGAAGAAAATATTTTTCCTTTCTGGGATTGGGTTGGTGGTCGCTACTCCGTATGGTCAGCAGTCGGCCTACCTATTGCCTTGCAATATGGCTTTGAGACTTTCAAACAATTTTTGGCTGGTGCTGAGGCCATGGATTTGCATTTTAAGAATGCACCTCTCGAAGAAAATCTGCCCGTTATCATGGCGCTCACCTTGCTATACCAGCAAGAGAAACACAATATCAAAGCTTATGCTGCCATTCCGTATGCCGATGCCTTGGATTGGTTTCCAAAGTGGTTGCAACAGCTGGATATGGAAAGTAATGGCAAGAGTGTTGATCGCGATGGCAAGCCTGTGAAGCATTCCTCACCAGTCGTATTTGGCAGCGCGGGTAGCAATGCGCAACACTCTTACTTCCAACTCTTTCATCAAGGTACAGAAATCATTCCAATTGATTTCATTGCCGTACGTGAGCCGATGAGTGATAGACCAGAGGCAGTAGCACATCATCGCATTCTGCTTTCCAACTGTTTGGCACAAGCTCAGGCATTAGCGAATGGTAAAACCGCCAGCAATCCAAATGATATTTACCCCGGTAAACGTCCGAGCAATCTCTTACTACTGCCCAAGCTCAACGCTTTTTATCTTGGTGCCCTACTTGCTTTATACGAGAACCGTACAGCAACATTAGGCGCACTCTGGAATATCAATAGCTTTGATCAACCTGGTGTGGAATACGGCAAAGTACTAGCTAAACCAATTGAGAAGGCCCTCGCCAGTCATCAGCCTGACATTCAGGCTAGTACGGATATTGATGCGGTGACTGCTGCTCGCATTAATTTATTAAATTTAAATGACTAGTTTTCGCCCAGCATTGCTTGGGTGTATTTACCAAAGGATCTGCAATGCAATTGTCTCCATCTATTTTTAAAGCGTATGACATCCGCGGCATCATTGATGAGACCTTAGATCCATCGATTGCTAAGTTGATTGGGCAGGCCTTTGGCACTGAGATGCATGAGCTTGGTGAAACTGATATCGTCATCGGTCGTGATGGTCGCTTATCTGGCCCTAGCTTGATTGAGGCTCTTACTGAAGGCCTGCTTTCCACCGGTATTAATGTAATTGATCTAGGGATGGTTGCAACACCGATGGTGTACTTTGCTGCTAACCATACGATTAATGGCAAGACACCAAGGTCCGGGATCATGATTACCGGCAGCCACAACCCACCTAATTACAACGGCTTCAAAATGGTTTTGGGGACAGCGGCGATTTACGGGGAAAAAATTCAGGATTTACGTAAGCGCATTGAAGCGAAGAAGTTTGCCGTAGGCCAAGGCACTAGAAGCACTTTTGATATTTTCCCAATGTATCTCAATTACATCGTAGGAGACATCAAACTTGCTCGCCCCATGAAGATTGCCGTAGATTGCGGTAATGGTGTTGGTGGTGCATTTACTGGGAAGTTGTTTAGAGCTTTAGGCTGTGAGGTTGAAGAGCTATTCTGCGAAGTGGATGGGCATTTTCCCAATCACCACCCTGATCCAGCACATATCGAAAATTTACAAGATCTCATCAAGAATCTTCAGACTACCGATAATGAATTAGGCCTTGCCTTTGATGGCGATGCGGATCGTTTGGGCGTAGTGACCAAAGATGGCCAAGTGATTTTTCCAGATCGCCAGATGATGCTCTTTGCTAAAGACGTTCTCGCCCGCAATCCAGGCGGCCAAATTATTTATGATGTGAAATGCACTCGTAATTTAGCAACCTATATCAAAGAACATGGTGGCGAACCCATCATGTGGAAAACAGGCCATTCCCTAGTCAAAGCCAAGCTAAAAGAAACTGGCGCCCCACTTGCTGGTGAGATGAGTGGTCATATCTTCTTTAAAGATCGTTGGTTTGGTTTTGATGATGGTCTGTATACAGGCGCCCGCCTACTAGAGATTCTCAGTAAAGAGAAAAACCCAAGCGACACATTAAATAATCTGCCAAACGCTATCTGCACTCCAGAGTTGCAGCTGGCTTGTGCTGAAGGTGAGCCATTTGCTTTGCTAGAAACGATTAAAGCCAATGCCAAGTTCCCTACCTCTGAATCCATCAACACCATTGATGGGGTGCGGGTAGAGTATGCCGATGGCTTTGGCTTGGCCAGGCCTTCAAATACAACACCAGTCGTAGTCATGCGCTTTGAGGCTGATACTGAAGAGGCAATTAAGCGAATTCAGGCGGAGTTTAAAGTGGCAATGTTGGGTGCCAAGCCAGAAGCGAAGCTACCTTTTTAAGATTGAAGGATGCATGGTGGTGAGTAGCGCAATAGAGATAAAATTACCTATGATCTCAAGCCCCATTTCCTTTGATTACCCCCAGCAAAATGCTGCTGGTGAAACCTGTACTGCACAAGCTTGGGCTAAAACCCCTCCCCCATTGCATGGAGAACATAAATCTGCAGTGATTGCTCGTATTAAGCAATTGCTGGTTGAAAAAGATGCTGCATTGGTGGCTCACTACTATGTCGATGGTGATATTCAAGATTTGGCTTTATCAACTGGTGGTTTTGTTTCTGACTCTTTAGAGATGGCACGCTTTGGTAAGAATCATTCAGCCAAGAATCTCATTGTTGCGGGCGTTCGCTTCATGGGCGAGTCGGCCAAAATCCTCAGCCCTGAGAAGCGCGTTTTTATGCCGGATCTAGAGGCAACCTGCTCTCTCGATTTGGGTTGCAATGCTTCTGACTTTGCTGCTTTTAGGGCATTACATCCAGATCGTACGGTCGTTGTCTATGCAAACACCAGTGCTGCTGTTAAAGCACAGGCCGATTGGATGGTAACAAGCTCTTGCGCCTTAGCAATCGTGCATCAACTCAAAGTTGAGGGCAAGAAAATTCTTTGGGCACCTGATCGTCATTTAGGTCGCTATATTCAGGAGCAAACTGGCGCCGATATGTTGCTCTGGAATGGCGCATGCATTGTTCATGATGAATTTAAAGCGGTTGAATTAGAAATGTTGATGGCTGCCCATCCAAATGCCATGGTTCTGGTTCACCCAGAATCCCCCAAAACAGTGGTCGACCTTGCGGACGTTGTCGGCTCTACAACTGCCATGATTAAGGCTGTAGTAGAAGGCTCCGCCACCGAATATATTGTGGCCACGGACAATGGTATTTTGCATCGTATACGCCAGCTAGCACCTAATAAAGTATTGATTGAAGCCCCTACTGCTGGTAATAGCGCCACCTGTAAGAGTTGCGCCCACTGTCCTTGGATGGCCATGAATGGTTTGCAAGGAATTTTGGATTGCCTAGAAAATGCCTCTGGTGAAATCTTGATTGATGAGCCTATTCGTGTTGAGGCGTTAGGATGTATTGAACGTATGCTCGACTTCACTACAAATCACCCCGATCTCTTGGCAAAAGCACAGCATGGCTTTGTCAAGAATATCGGCGTAGCTTAGTCCTAGTTGTTATCTTTTGATTTTTTCTTAATGTAGATCGATTTATTCATGTTTGAGTACAACGAGACTTTAGAGCAAGCCCGTCAACGCAACATTCATGATGCTTTGATGGAAGATATTGGCACGGGTGACTGGACTGCGATGTTGGTTCCTAGTAAGCCTGTTCATGCTCAGCTCATTGTTCGCCAAGGGGCCGTGCTGTGTGGGGTAGATTGGTTCGAGGGCACACTCAAGAAACTAGATCCCAATGCAAAAGTCACTTGGCATTATTTGGAGGGCGATCTCATGAAGGCCGATACCAAAGTCTGCGATATCGAGGCTGACTCGCGTGCCCTGCTTTCTGCAGAGCGTCCCTGTATTAATTTTCTACAAACCCTCTCTTGGACTGCAAGTATTGCGCGTCAGCATGTGGATGCGATTAAGGGTGTGAGTCCCAACCCTAATGGTTGTGCGGTGCTGGATACACGTAAGACTATTCCAGGTTTACGTCGCGCACAAAAGTACGCAGTATCAGTGGGTGGTGGTCAAAATCAACGCCTTGCTTTGTGGCATGGCATCCTTATAAAAGAAAATCACATTGCCGCAGCAGGCGGTGTTGCTGCTGCCATTAAAGCTGCTCAATCCCTTAACTCGGGAGTAGATATTCAGGTTGAGGTCGAGAATTTTGCCGAGCTTGAAGAAGCCTTAAATGCTGGCGCAAAAAGTATCTTAATTGATAACTTCACTACCGAACAAATGAAAGAAGCAGTTGCCATTACTAAGGGTAGCGCTATACTTGAGGCATCTGGTGGTATTAACCTAGATCAGATGTGTGCGATCGCTGCTACCGGAGTTGATCGTATCTCATTAGGGAGGCTGACGAAGGATATTCAGGCAGTGGATTTTTCGATGAGAATATCCCCATAACAACTAATGCTTAGGTTTCAGAACTTTCGGAGTTTCCCTCGGCTTGAGGCGTCAGAATAGTCGGGTAAGAAACGGCCCAGGTGCCTGGGTAATCGCGGCTGTAATGCAATCCCCTGCTCTCTCTACGCATGAGCGCTGATCTCACAATCAGCTCTGCACATTCCAGTAGGTTGCGTAACTCGATCAAGTCGCGCGTGACTTTAAAGTTGGCGTAATACTCTTGTACTTCGTATCTGAGGAGTTTGATACGGTGTAATGCACGCTCCAGCCTTCGATTAGTTCTCACGATACCAACGTAATTCCACATCAAGGAACGCAGCTCATCCCAGTTATGGGCAATAACAACTTGCTCATCAGCATCTTCTACTTGACTCTCATCCCAGAGAGGCAGCTTTGGCATTAGAGGCGTTTTGAGTTGAGAAATATCCTCTGCAGCAGCCTTACCAATCACCACACATTCCAGCAATGAGTTGCTAGCCAAGCGATTGGCTCCGTGCAAGCCGGTGTAAGTTGCCTCACCCACTGCATACAGACCCGGTAAGTCGGTCCTTCCTTTGAGGTCTGTAACTACACCACCACAGGTGTAATGCGCTGCGGGCACGACTGGTATTGGTTCTTTTGAAATATCCAAACCTAGAGTCATGCAACGCGCATAGATCATCGGGAAATGTTCTTTAATAAATACTTCACCCAGATGAGTAGCATCTAAATGCACATAATCTAAGCCGTGCTTCTTCATCTCAAAGTCGATTGCTCGGGCAACAATGTCACGGGGAGCCAACTCATTGCGCTCATCATGCTCTGGCATAAAGCGTGTGCCGTTTGGCAGTTTTAGCAAGCCACCCTCACCCCGCATCGCCTCGGTAATGAGAAAGGTGCGATCACTCGGGTGATACAAGCATGTTGGATGAAACTGAATAAATTCCATATTGCCAACACGGCAACCTGCTCGCCATGCCATAGCAATACCATCGCCAGTGGCGGTATCGGGGTTGCTGGTGTAACGATAGACCTTACCAACACCACCAGTAGCCAAGACTACTGACTTCGCTTCAATTGTTTCCACACGATTATTTTTAATATCGAGCGCATAGACCCCATAACAACGATTCGGTTTAGCGCGCTGTATCTTCGCGTCTAGATGACGATTCGTAATGAGGTCTAGAGCAATCCAATGCTCCAAGATCTGGATATTTTTATGCGCCCTTGCTTTATCGAGAAGAACTTCATGGATAGCCTTACCAGTGGCATCTGCAGCATGCGCAATGCGACGGTGGCTGTGACCACCCTCACGAGTTAAATGCAAACCCATTGGCCCTGACTCATCAGTAGTAAAGGGCACACCCTGCTCAACTAACCAACGAATAGCTTCAGCGCTTTCTTCGGCAATGTAACGTGCGGTTGACTCCACTACGAGACCTGCGCCTGCATCTAGGGTGTCTGCAACATGAGAATCAATACTATCGTGCTCTTGATCTACTACACCCACAATACCGCCTTGGGCCCACGCGGTAGCAGCTTCGCCAAGTCCGCGTTTAGCCATCAGAATCACCGGCTGGGAATCGGCCATGTGCAGGGCTACGGTTAGACCGGCCAAACCTGCGCCAATAATGAGAACAGGCAGGTCTGCTTTGGTATCAGCTTGGGGTGTTGAAGGTTTTGAACTAGCCATGGAGAGCTCATTCTAAGGGCAAATGAGTTAGGGCTGGATTTTTCCAGCCCTATCCAACAGGATTCCTTGGCAATGAAACATAGTGCCCTTGTAGAATAGTGCTCATAAATACAAACCAAATAATGGAGACAATTCAATGGATTTAAGCCTGAACAGCTTTGCCGCACAATGCCATGCTATTCTCAAAAAAGATGGTGGGCCTAAGGGTCGAATTGAGGTGGCTAATCTCTTACGTCAAGTGCTCCAAGACGCCGAGGCCGTCAAAAGCTATCTTGACCCAGACACCCCCGAACGCTCAGTACTCTATGAAGATCCTGAGTTGGGCTTTTGTATCGTCGCACATCGCTATACCGGCCCTAAAACCTCCGAACCACATGACCATGCCCATTCTTGGGCAATCTATGGTCAAGCTAGCGGTGAGACACAAATGCATGATTACGTCTTAGTAGAAAAAGCGCATGGTGAAAAGCTCCGAATAGTACGCATGACGGACACCTATCGCCTAACACCGGGAGTTGCCCATGTTTATAACGAGGGTGACATCCATTCCCCAACACGAGTAGAGCCAACCAGCCTCATTCGCATTGAGGGCACGAATATGGCCCATGTGACCCGAGACCGATTTACTTTAATTGAGTAATACATTGCGATGCAATATATCGACGCCAAAACCTTAAAACAATGGCTGCATAGCACTCAAGAGCTGGCAGTGCTCGATGTTCGTGAGCATGGTCAATACGGCGAGTCCCATCTATTTCTGGCTACATCCTTACCCTTTAGTCGCCTCGAGGGTGAAATCACTCGCTTAGTTCCCCGCAAAGATGTAAAGATTGTTTTATACGATGATGATGGACAGGATATTTGCCTACAGGCTGCCAAAGCTCTAGATGCGATAGGTTACAGCAATCTCTTTATATTGGATGGTGGCGCAAAAGGATGGTCTGATGCCGGCTTTACCTTATTTGCAGGTGTAAACCTACCATCAAAAACCTTTGGTGAATTAATTGAGCATCATTTTCAGACGCCGCGTATTACAGCCACAGCATTAATGGAAAAAATTCAATCTTCTGAGGATGTCATTATCTTGGATGGCAGACCTCAAAATGAGTTTAAGAAGATGAGTATTCCAGGGGCAACATGCTGTCCTAATGGTGAGCTAAGCTATCGCATTCAAAGCATAGTTAGAAATTCAAACACGCCTATTGTGATAAATTGCGCAGGCCGAACACGGAGCATCATTGGTGCGCAAACCTTAATTAACCTTGGCATTCGCAATCCTGTATTCGCCCTGGAAAATGGCACCCAAGGCTGGTATCTAGAAGACTTTCCGCTTGAGCATGGCAAATCCCACCCTTACCCACAAGCAAAGGTTGATGACCAGTGGCTAGCTAATATCGCTGCATTGGCAAACCGCTTCCAAGTTCCCATCATTAGCGATACTCAATTTAATGAATGGGCAAGTGAAATGGATCGGTCGCTCTATCTATGTGATGTGCGTACTGCGGAGGAATTTAAACAAAAGGCACTGCCAGGAGCGCAGCACACACCAGGCGGCCAATTGATTCAAGCAACTGATCAGTTTATCGGGGTGCGTAATGCCAGAATAGTTCTTTATGACTCCGATGGGGCACGAGCAATTACTGTAGGTAGCTGGCTTAAACAAATGGGGCATGATGTAGCCGTTTTAAAGGATGGGATAGAAAGCAAGGTATCTTTACCGCAAATTATTGGCGCCAATCTCACGGATGCTCACATAATGACCGACTCCGAATTAGTCAGCGCACATGCAAACGGAAACACCCTTTTTCTAGATCTGCGATCAAGCATGCAATATCGTAAAGGACATATTGCAGGGGCAGTTTGGACAATTCGCCCGCACCTCCTAAAAGCAATCCAGGGTCATAAAGGCCCTATTGTATGTATTGCTGAAGATCGCATCGTTGCACAAGGTGCTTATGCTCAACTAGCTACTAACGGACAAAATCCTCAAATCTACTTATGCAAAAACAATCTATTCCCCGAGCCTTTGGATATCATCGCTACCCCGATGGTGCCGCCAGATTCTGAGTGCATTGATTACCTATTCTTTGTGCACGACCGCCATGATGGAAATAAAGAGGCAGCAAGGCGATACCTAGAATGGGAGACTGGCTTGGTGGCGCAACTAGATGAACAAGAAAAAAATATGTTTTCGATTGATTAATCGTCATTTATAAAGTAAAAAGTCCCGCATTGCGGGACTTTTTTTAGTCTGAGCTAGGTAGCTAAGACAGCTCCTTACCCATAATTAGGTTCGGCAAATAGGTGGAGATTGATGGAACATAAGTAATCACAATCAAGAATAAGAACAGCACACCTAACCAAGGCATCGCAGCGCGCACCACCTTCGTTAGAGGCATACCCGTAATTCCCGAGGTTACGAACAAGTTCAGTCCGACAGGTGGCGTGATCATTCCAATCTCCATATTCACCACCATGATGATGCCCAAGTGAATTGGATCAATTCCAAGCTGAGTGGCAATATGGAAGAACAAGGGCCCTAAAATCAAAATGATGGCCGTGGGCTCCATAAAGTTACCAGCAATCAAGAGAATGATATTCATCACAATCAAGAAAGCCCATGGCGGCATCCCATAAGCCAAAATCTGCTCAGCCATAATTTGCGGAATACGCTCAGTAGTTAATACATGGGCAAACAGCATGGCATTTGCGATGATGAACATCAACATTACCGTCGTTTTTGAGGCATCTTTAAATACCTCTGGAATATTCCTCCACTTGATATCTCGGTAAATAAATACTGACACCAATAAAGCATATAAAGCCGCTACTGCTGCTGCTTCTGTTGGTGTAAAGACTCCACCATAAATACCGCCCATGATGATCACCAATAATAAGAAGCCCCAAATAGCATCCTTACCAGACTCAAAAAATTCTTTCGCAGATGCCTTTTGTGCAGCGGGAATCTTCATGACACGAGCGCTAATATAAATAGCCACCATTAACGCAATTGCCAAAAGAATCGCTGGGATAATGCCAGCAATAAAGATACGCCCTACCGATAGCTCAGTCACAGAACAATATACGACCATCACAATCGAAGGCGGCATCAAAATTCCAAGCGTTCCAGCGTTACATAAAATGCCCGCGGCATAATCTTTGCCATAACCTGCTTTGACCATTCCAGCAATCATGATCGATCCAATGGCCACTACAGTAGCTGGCGAGGATCCAGAAACAGCGGCAAAGAATGTACATGCTAAAACTGCAGCAATCGCCAGGCCACCACGAATATGGCCAACGCAAGCAATCGCAAAACGAATTAAACGCTTCGCAACTCCGCCCGTCGACATTAAGGCGCCACCTAAAATAAAATAAGGAATTGCCATTAGTGTGTAATGTTCAGAGGTTTCAAACAACTTCAGCGCCAATGAGGCCAGAGAATCTTGACCAAACATAATGATGGTCAATAAACTCGATAGGCCTAATGCAATCGCGATGGGCACCCCCAAGAACATTAATGCAAATAGCAAGATAAATAATATGGCTGCGCTCATGATGCAGACTCCCCATCAGCTTTGAAATTTTTCAAGGCATCAGCAGCCTCATCTGCCAGTCCAAAGTTATATTGTTCGCGCTTAATGAGCCTGACTAAAATTTCGACAAAGCGAAATAAAACCAGCACATAACCTATGGGAAGCGCCATCCGAGGAACCCATTGCGGCAGCCATTCAATATCTTGGCAAACAATGCCGATATCGAACATCTTATGGACATAGATGGTTGCACCATAGAGAACAATGCCGGAATACAAAATACAGGCTAAGGTAGCGATAATCGCGACAATCCGCTTTTTTTCTTTGGGCAAGTTCTTCACAAGAATGTCAACACCAATATGCGAACCCATGCGAATTCCCCATGCGGCTCCCAGGAAAATCACCCAAGCGAACAAAAATGTATTGAGCTCAAAAACCCAGTCGATACTTTGAGTGAGTACATAACGAAAAAATACATTGACACAAGTTAAGGCCGTCATCAGCGCTAACAGAAGCGAGATGAGATAAGCCTCAAAGTTATTGAATAAATTTTTCATAGAAAAAAGGGGCAACTCAATGCCCCTCCATAATTCTTCAGGTTAGAGAACTGCTTAGTTGCTAGCTGCGGCTGCAGCTTTAATTAAACCAGCACCAATCTGAGGCTCAAATTGTTTCCATACTGGCTGCATTTTTTCTTTCCAAACCGCTAATTGCTCCTTATTCAAAACAACTACCTTTGCTTTATTGGCAGCAATAATCTTTTCCTTGGCTTCCTGATTCTTACTCCAAGCAAGCGCATTGCCATAAGTTGTTGCCTCGCTCATTGCAGAATTCAGACCATCACGAATATTAGGTGGCAACTTATTCCAAAACGATGGGCTAACAACAACCATATAGTCTACGATTCCATGGTTAGTTTCCAAGATTGTTTTTTGGGCTTCGTAGAATTTCTTAGAATAAATGTTTGACCATGTATTTTCTTGACCATCCACAACGCCGGTTTGTAAGCCTTGGTACACCTCAGAGAATGCCATTTTCTGTGGGCTTGCACCTAACTGCTTAAAAATTGCCTCAAGCAATGCAGAGGGTTGAATACGGAACTTGAGACCCTTAACAGAATCAGGCAGGAGAATATCTTTGTTGGCTGACAACTGCTTCATGCCGTTATGCCAGTAAGCCAAACCAAGAATTCCCTTTTTCTCCATTGACTTCAACAAAGCTTGGCCGTCCGGGCTAGACTGGAAACGATCAACTGCTTCAGGATCCTTAAAGATGAAAGGCAAATCAAACACTTGAACCTGTTTACTAAAGCGGTCAAATTTAGATAAAGAAGGCGCAATAATTTGTACGTCACCCAATAACAGGGCTTCCATTTCTTTACCGTCACCAAAAAGCTGGGAATTTGGGAATATTTCAATTTTGACTAAACCGGGCAACTTCTTTTCAGCAAGCTCTTTGAATTTCAGAGCAGCCTGACCTTTTGGGGTGTTCTCGGTGACAACGTGACTGAATTTAATAGTAATGGGGTCGGCCGCATAAACATTGGTAGCTAAAACAGCTGACGCAAATAACGGAACAAGAATCTTTAACATGCACTATCTCCTTACTTTCTAATAATAATTTGTCTATATTAGTCATCTAGTCTGGGGTTGCAATAGCTACTATCCCTTATATAACTCTGTTCTTCTAATATTTAATCAATTCATCATGCACTGCAGC
>NZ_NCFJ01000398.1:0-2352 GCF_002281105.1 Polynucleobacter sp. 35-46-11 | reverse complement strand
CTTGGAGCTAAAACTGAATTTACCCCATATGATCTTGCCGCACTTAGATTCGGAGTTTCTGGTGCCCTTACTTTGCCAGCCTTCTTATGGCTGATTCCATTTAAAAATTGGCCAAAATATTTTGCACTTGCAGTATTTGGCGGACTAGGATACGGTCTTTTTATATATTCCGGATTCTCGTACGCTCCAAGCGCACATGCTGGGGTTTTTGTAAATGGCGGCATTCCTTTTTGGGCGGCATTATTAGTTGGTATCAACTCTCATTTTAAGATGCCACGAAATTTACTTATTGCCTTTTTAATATCATTAACAGGTCTATTAATGATTGGCTTTAGCAGCCTTTTTAGTCAGCAAGCTCCCATGGAATGGCTTGGATCGTGCAGCCAAGGGCTTCCAGCCTAACAGCAAAATGAACTGTAATATGCCGGTCAGAATGCATATAAGAGCAGTAATAACGCTGACTGGAAAAAGTGTCCAAAGCAAAAAGGATGCGGCACTTAATGCCACCGCAAGAGCTGCAAATGATTTATTGCGAAACTGCTTTAATCCTACAATAGCATTTGCGGTAAAGCTTGGGATCACTCGACCACCAATCATGATTTCGATCATCACAATTAAAAATAATGATGAAATCAAAGGGGCATTACTATCAATGCTCATATGCCCATAGGCAGACATATAGAACAGCCCATTCAATACTCCCAAAACACTAAGAATCAGGGGTAGGAATAGATTTCTCACCATGTTTCTTTGTAATATCAACTTACCAATAATCATTGCGATGATCGGCAAAAACAGAATGTCAATAATTACAAAATACGAACTAAAAAACGGGCCAAGTCGTCCAGCAATCCAAAGGATTGATAGCAGCATTAACGATCTACCCTTGGGAGTCTCGAGCCCCGTCCATGATCTAACAGCAGTAAGCGAGAATCCAGTGACAACTGTTGTTGCAAATCCAAAAATCATCTCATGGGCATGCCACTGAATTCCAGGAATCGAACCAATACCTCGAATACCAGAACCACTGAGCTCCATCAGCCATTCCAAAATAGCCACTACAGACCAAAATGCCGCCAATAAATAAAACGGTCTAAAGCCTAGCGCAAAAAGAGGGATGGTCTTTTTTGTCATATCTACTTTAATTAAGACTTCGCCTCTAGTTCTGCAATGCGCTTTTTGAGTTCACGATCTGTCTGAAAGCGCTCCGTATCATCCCTCACAATCGCTGCAATAGCGCCTACATTGCCATCTTCATCCGTCAGCATTGCCACTGTGAAAGCAATTGATAAAGATCCCCCCTCTTTGTGAAGGGCCGGTACGGTGAGCAAGGTAGAACCGTAGCGGGTAGTTCCCGTCTCCATGGATTTTTTATACCCGTCCCAGTGCCGCGCTCTAAAACGCTCTGGTGTAATGATGTCCAAACTTTTACCCAGAGCTTCGCTAGCCGAGTATCCGAAAATTCTTTCTGCAGATGCATTCCAAAAAACTATATCGCCTTTGGCATCTGAAATCACAACACCATCACCCATTGCGTTGGCCAATTTCTCAAAATCAACTTGATATTTCATATTCAGGGAAACTCCGTAAGCTAAAGTTCAAAAGCTCTTTTGTTTTTAGATTTTTTGATTCTCCACGTAACCATGAGTTATTGAAATAGCTCTATAGAACTATGTCGAAGAATAAGGCCTCTTTAAGCTCTTGAAATGCAGCTATCTAGCGCTATGCATTAAATAATTCGAGAAAAACTTTCGTATGAATACAGGTAAAAATTGATATGCTGAAAATTTACGTGAAATCACAGAACTCAGGAGGAGTATGCTGGGAATACCAGAAGTATTGTCCGCGGAATTCAATTGCATGTAAAAAAGGATCTGATAGTGTGCGGCATCCACATGAATAGATCTATTGCTTTCCAATCCTAACATCATTAAATTCCACGTCCCGCTAAGCCTTAAAAGAAAATAGCCCAACAAGTGGGCTATAGAGATTCTTAGTGGCCTGGGGCGGAATCGATGCACCAACACAAGGATTTTCAATCCCCTGCTCACCGACGGCTAATGGCCGACAGCAGTCATTCCCAGATGTCGGTTTACCCGACAAACCACTGTCACGTCTCGTGACACTCCTGTCGACACCAATTGATTTCCACCTCAAGCCAATTGAACCCACTAGACTAGCTGCCGATATCACGCCACTTTCTAGACAGGTTTAAGCTAATGTCTAAGCAACTGTTTTATAGCAATTTGAAATCTTTTAATCCGTTGGTCGCGAGTTCGAATCTCGCCCGACCCACCAAGAATTAGTTGTAGAAACAATGACTTGCTAACCGCAAGTCATTTTTTTTGTCTA
>NZ_NCFJ01000397.1:0-2361 GCF_002281105.1 Polynucleobacter sp. 35-46-11 | reverse complement strand
CTATTAATCTTAGGCAACTACTTCGCTCTAAAAATAAAAAAACCAGCCGGGTGATGGGCTGGTTGATTAGGGTCTAATAGCTGCTTAGCTGCTTACTTTTTTCCGTAGGCAGCATCGTGGTCTGGCTCAATTAATAACACTCTAAGAAAATGATCCTCTCTAAAGCCAATTCCCCGAATTGATTTGCTAACCCGAAAGGAGTAGAGCGCATCGATACCCTTTGGGGCGGGGACACTATGAATCTTTTCCCATTTGAGACCTTTATCACGGTAAACCTGGTTCCAGCTCAGTTGCGTGATTTTCTCAAAAGTAGCAAAGGCCTTCTCTTGTTCGACTAACTCCAATGTCTCCCAAGCCGATTGAAAGATCGGGCTATTGAGATCAAGCTCAACTAATGGCTCAGGCTTTACGTTTCGTGCCATGCGCTTTAGCCATTTTTAATTTAGAAAGATCAGTCGCTTTTGCCGGGGTTTTTTGTGCCCAAGCTAGAGCGGCCGATAAGTCCTTTTTAACGACAGGCGTATGCATCCAACGTTCATTATCAGGAATAACCGTGGCTGTACGAATTACCCAAACCCCTGGCTCAGGCGTTTCTACCAGTACTTGACGTCCTGCATGCTCTTTACCAAGCGAAATTTGCCCGCTTGATCCAATCGACTTAATAACCTGGTGATCTATGACTGCGCCCATGGCATTCTCCTATATTCATGCTGCATGATTGCATTATAGCATGATTTTTATACAATCGGACTGATGTTTCACCATGACCCAATCCTGGGCAAAGCCCTTGGCTCGAACTCACTTAGATCAGTTCAACGGCATTTCTCTTTTGTTCATCATTTACATCAATGTATCTTTGCGTTACAGCAATCGATCTGTGACCAGCTAAAGAGGCTAAGATTCGAACGCCAATGCCTTTATTAGCCAAAGTTGTAATGAAAAACTTTCTGCCCGAGTGGCTGCTCCCACCGCTAATGCCTACATTCTTATAAAGCTGATGAAACCACACGCATAAGCCATTAGGACTAAAACGTAAGCGATGATCGGTATGAAAAAAGGGAATATCAGCGCCTTTAGCATGCCTTGTGGTGAGGTAATTAGCCAATTCCACCTGCAAACGTTGGGAAACAAAGACGGTTCTGGGATATTTGCCTTTAGTTTGCGCGGCCGATAAACGAATTTCATTCTTAATGGTGCCATCGGGGTTCACTACGTCCCCCATGGTTAAAGATGCGATCTCCGCAACGCGAAGCCCTCCGAGAAAGCTGGTGAGGATGATTGCGCGATCACGCAAAGCGTATTTTTTGGTACTGACGTAATTAAGAACTTGATCAAGTTCTGCTTGAGATAAGGTTTTTGCTTGTGCCATTTGGTTTTCCTGTCATAAATAAAATGTGCGTTTTAAGTATGTTTCCTTAAGCAGGAAAGGTCGACCTCAGTTTGTTTGCTAAGCGTCACTTAACAGGACAAAAAGATCTCCAAGAATCAATGACTTACAAGTTCGGGTTAAGAATATAGTTATTTTCTTAACCCGTATTTGCTTATAAGTATTTAGCAATATTTACTAAGATCTGTCGTCTTTAGGCGACGACCTTAGCTAACACCTCAAATCACTGGATAGCGTACTTTTGTAAATTCTCAAGTGCTTGCTTATGTCCGCCGACAAATACGCCTTTTGTAGACGGTTTTTGAGGGGTATTTAGCTCCGTTTGCGTTGTAGCAATCAGTGCAGGCGTGGGTTTTCCAGGAATTCTGGCAATACAGCTGCGGATAGGCAATTCCCAGTATTCATTGATTCCATAGGCAGAGTCATCAATTTGGATGGTGATTCTGCTGTAGTTCATATCTAAGGCCGCATATCCCTCAATGGCGGTCTTTGAAGCATTCTCGTATCGATATATCCAGCTCATTAAAACTCCATCTTCATTGACTGGTGGGTTGGCTAAGCGATTAGCCATTTCTACATGCACTGGGCTCTTTGGAAAGTGAAACCAGGCTTCAACTTCTTCAAAATCTACTAAATACTTGGCATAAGGACTTGGGATCTCTAATGTTCCGTTGTAAATTGCTTTGCGATATTGACCTTTGCCGAAGGTTGTTCCGTACATTTTGTTTTCCCATAAGCGGGCTGTGATTTCTTTCATTTTTAATCTCCTTGAATGTTGAAAGAAGTCGCGGTGTTGCTTGAGATGCAGGGAGTAGCAGAGACAAAAGATAGTTGCTGTTGCATGAGTTGCTGTTCAGAGCTACTCATTTGTCCCCAATACAGCAACTAACTGCATCTCTTACTGCAACTGCAACTTATTTCTTAATCGCATCTCAATGCAACTCATTACGCGACTCGTAAATATTTAGCCCTTG
>NZ_NCFJ01000050.1:0-13487 GCF_002281105.1 Polynucleobacter sp. 35-46-11 | reverse complement strand
GAGTTACCACGCTTGAAAGCATGATGATTAGGCTGATATAGAAGGGAAAATAGCCGGCCTCTGGACCATCGCTACCCCAGCTAGCACCCAATTTCAAGCTGCCGGTCATTACAACAAGACCCACGACAATGAATGAGAGGGCAGTGATGATATCCATCGCTCTGACACTGATCACTGATTCTTGATTTGAATTATTTGTATGTTCGGACATGTGCTTCGTTCACTAATAAATGGTTAATTAATACTGCTTTGTTTTTAATAATTATTGATAATGCACTCAAAAAAATGGGACCTCCTCGCAGAGGTCCCAATTCTTTTTTCAACTCTTACTTGGCCAAGAAACCAGCTTCAGCCATCAACTGCTTGTGTAAAGCTTCATTCAAAGTCAACCAGTTATTAAACTCTTTACCGGTCATGAATGTTTGGTTAAATGCGCCATCAGCCATGAACTTCTTCCACTCTGGTGTCTCGCGTACTTTTTTCATCAAGTTGATATAAAAATCAACTTGCTCTTGAGTTACACCAGGAGCCATGAAAATACCACGCAACATCACGTAATCAGTTGGAACACCTACTTCTTTACAAGTTGGAACATCGCTCCAAGATTGTGTTGGAGTGATCTTCTCTTTGTATGGCATACGAGTGTCATCAAACACACACTGAGCACGCAACTTGCCAGCACGCCATTGAGCAACAGCTTCAATTGGGTTGTTTACTGAAGACTCAATATGGTTACCAACGAGCTGAACAGCAACGTCGCCGCCCCCTTTGAAAGGCAGATAAGTGAACTTAGCACCAGTTGCCTTCTCAAGAGCTACAGTAATAATTTGGTCTTCTTGCTTAGAGCCAGTACCACCCATTTTGAATTTACCTGGGCCAGCTGCTTTAGCGGCATCGATATATTCTTTAGCTGTTTTGTATGGCTTATCAGCATTTGTCCACAATACGAACTGGTCCAAAGCCAACATTGCTACTGGAGTAATTTCTTTCCAATTGAATGGAACGCCAGTTGCCAACGGAGTAGTGAATAAGTTAGACAAAGTGATGATGATCTTATTAGGATCTCCCTTTGCTTCTTTCATTGCTAAAAAGCCTTCTGCACCTGCACCAGCACCCTTATTCACAGGGATAATGGCCTGTTTCATCAAGTTATTTTTAGTAACAATGCCTTGGATCATACGAGCCATTTGGTCAGCACCGCCGCCAGGACCGGCAGGGATGATGAACTCAACTGGCTTGGTTGGCTCCCAAGCAGCAAAAGCAGGTGAAACACCAGCAGCACCGAGGGCTAATGCGGTGGAAATCAATGCCCCTTTTAACTTCATCTTCATGAACGCTCCTCCAAAAAATTTGTATACCAATATTACTTTGGCTTTTGTTTAGTGTGTAATGATTTTTGATCTTTATCAGTGCAGATCTCTTGATTACCATCAACATTTTTTAAATGGACACCTAGGGCTTACACCAATCAAATTAGTAGTAACCCTAGTAAATAATTTAATCGCCACCATCTAAGAAGCCTGGGATTTACTGCAACACCAGCTACTAGCGAAAACGGTCCAAGAGCTTCTTGCTGAGCTTGTCGAGCTTTGTGGAATCTTTAATCAAAAATTGCAAGCCGTTGGAGTCGGCAATCAAAAGCGTATTACCAGCAATTCGGCGAATATCTTCCTCGCCTTTCAGGCGAATTCTGGTTGGACCACGATCAGTTTCAATATCCCAAATACTCGGGGTGGCAAAAGTGGATACCCGGGTAATTTTTTCAATCACGGGCATGAACTCACGAGCAGCCAATTCTTCTTCGATCAGAGCTAACTCAGCTCCTGGGATGGCGGCAACGCCATCAAACCAACATAACTCTTTGCCAGACTGATCCATGATCGAGATTCCTGCGTCTGGTTCGGTAATCGGAAATGCTCTTACCGGATAGACTCCAGAGTGACTGGTTCCAGTAGCGTCTATGAACATTAGACGGCCAAGGGCATCACGCTCAAGCGTGTGTGGCTTTTGATAATTACTCATACCCCGCCCCCAATTTCTTTGGCAATCACTTGCAAAGGCTCTTCTTGACGTTCGTCCTCATCAATACTTTCACCAATGGCGCCGCCCTCAACCAATTCTGCGGCGTGACGCAATTGAGCTTGGTAGAGAGCGTAGTAAGCGCCCTGCGCCTCCATCAACTCGTCATGAGAACCAATTTCAACGATCTCACCTTTGTCCAGCACAACCAAGCGATCTGCTTTTCTTAAAGTGGAGAGGCGATGGGCAATTGCAATCGTCGTCCGGCCTTTCACCAGGTTATCTAAAGCCCGCTGAATTTCTTTTTCAGTTGTAGTGTCAACAGAGGAAGTGGCTTCATCCAAAATCAAAATACTTGGATTGATTAATAGTGCACGAGCAATAGAAATACGCTGACGTTCACCGCCAGAAAGAGATTGACCACGCTCGCCCACTAATGAGTCATAACCTAGCGGCAAGCGAAGAATAAATTCGTGCGCATGAGCTGCTCGCGCTGCTTCAATAATTGCTCCACGAGTGGCATCTGGTTTTCCGTAAGCAATATTTTCTGCAATCGTGCCAAAGAATAAGAATGGCTCTTGTAGAACTAAACCAATACGCATTCGATAGTCAGCAATTTTGATACTGCGAATATCGCGTCCATCCAATGTAATTGAGCCAGCACTCACGTCATAGAAACGACAAATCAAATTCACTAGAGTGCTCTTACCAGAACCACTATGCCCAACTAGGCCGATCATTTCTCCGGGAGCAATATCCAAATCGACACCTTTGGAAACAGCGCGGTTGCCGTAGCGGAAACCCACGCCCCTTAGGGCGATACGACCCTCCACTCGACCTAATGGTGCCGGGTTAATTGGCTCCGGAACACTAGAGACATGGTCCAAGATATCAAAAATACGTTTAGCGCCAGCTGCTGCTTTTTGCGTATGAGAAACAATTCGACTCATGGAATCCAGTCGAATATAAAAGCGCCCGATGTAGGCCAAGAAAGCAATCAAAACACCCACGGTGACTTTTTGATGTGCCACCTGCCAAATGCCAAAACCCCACACCACCAAGAGGCCAGTTTCAGTTAACAGTGTGACTGTTGGAGAGAACAAACCCCAGACACGATTGACGCGATCATTAATTTGCAAATTGTGTTTATTGGAATCCACAAAACGCTTGAGCTCACGATCTTCTTGAGCAAATGCTTTGACAACCCGAATACCTGGAATCGTGTCCGCCAAAATATTGGTCACTTCAGACCAAACGCGATCAATCTTTTCAAAGCCAAAGCGGAGTTTGTCACGCACCACATGAATCATCCACACAATAAATGGCAATGGCGCGAGCGTCACTAAAGCAAGCAAGGGATCTATTGAAACCAAGATCGCTGCAGTCATCGTAAGCATGATGACGTCAGTTGCAAAATCCAAGGCATATAAAGATAAAAATACACAAATACGATCTGTCTCGGCTCCAATACGCGCAATTAAATCGCCCGTTCTTTTTCCGCCGAAGTACTCCAAAGACAATTTGAGCAAGTGCTCAAAAGTAGTGTTGCGTAAATCAGCACCGATACGCTCACTCACCAATGCAAGCAGGTAGGTTTTCCACCAGCCTAAGCCCCATGCAACGATAGCCGCACCAAATAAGGCAAATAGGTATTTGCTGGCCAAATCAAAATCAATCGGATTGCCTTTTTCGTATGGAATCAACACGTGATCCATTAAGGGCATCGTCAGATAAGGTGGGATGAGCGTGGCCCCGGTTGACAGCAAAGTCAGCACGAAACCTAGCAAAAGCTGTTTTTTATATGGGCGTGCAAAACGCCATAACTTAAATAAAGTCCAAGTGGATGGAGGTGCATCCTCCTCAGGTTCACAGCTAGGGCAAGCTTCTGAATTAGCGGGCTTAGGGCTTAAACAAACTGGGCAAACCTGCTTATCGTATTCGGAAACCTCAGACTCTTGGCCTATCCGCTCACCCTTGATTAATTGCTTATAAGTGGCCTGTAAGCGTAATACCTGGGGATTAACCGCCAAAGTGAAATGCCAAAGCCTAAGTAAATGGATGTCAGATTCCAATTTCAGATGACCCACTCCTGCGTGATCTCCATGCAAAAGATGAGCCCCAGAGCTAATAGGCCAGAATTCTGAGTGGGTGCCATCAGTCCAAAATAGGCCTGATGGGATCAAGCAAAGTAGGCTTTTTTCAAAATGCATTCCACCGTCAAGATCAAGCTCAACCCATGCCAGTATGGAGTCCAGCCCGTTTATTGTGGACTGGGCGGCCTCTAAAGCACTAACCCATTGAATGGGTATGGAAGGCATAGACGGGGAAATTTCGGGCTTCATTAGTCCTAAAAGTATAGTGGAGCTAGGTTTCTAAGATTTAACGGCGCTGTCAACTTTCAGGGGTGGAAAGCCGTTAAATTATCGAAATAGTCTTTTTTATGTATTTTTACTAATTTTGTGGATTTTGAATAATTACTAGAACCTGAGAGATAGTCTGAGTCATCCCCGCCCTCGCTTCCTGAAGTGGCGCCGAGATTCCCCATTCCACATATGCCCCAATTACTAGATAAAACCATTGAAATCCTGAGCCATAGGCATCTTCGCGGCCCCAATATGTGGAGCTATAACCCTGCTCTTGAGGTTTTAATTGATATTGGCGACTTAGAGGACTATCCATCGGATTTAATTCCTGGCTTTTACGATCGTCTTAGCAAGTGCCTTCCCAGCTTGCATGAGCACCGTTGCAGCTACGGAGAGCCTGGTGGATTTTTAAAACGCGTTGAGGAAGGAACTTGGCCTGGGCATATTCTTGAACACCTCACAATTGAACTTCAAAACTTAGCCGGTATTGCAGGTGGGTTTGGTAGAGCGCGTGACGGAGGTCGCCGAGGCGTTTATAAGGTGATTGTGAGCGCTACTGAAGAGGCTGTGACATTGCAGGCCTTTAAATTTGCGCGCGATCTTCTCCTTACCTTAATTCAAGATAACGGTGATGCCGTTGCGCAAAGAGAAAAGATTATTGAAGAGCTACGTGATTTAAGTGACGACCTCTGTCTTGGACCCAGCACAGCATGCATCGTCAATGCCGCAACAGCTCGAGAAATTCCCTACATTCGATTATCTAGTGGCAATTTAGTACAGCTTGGCTACGGCTCTAAACAACGACGCATTTGGACAGCTGAAACTGATCAAACTAGCGCCATTGCAGAAACCATCTCGCGTGATAAGGACCTTACCAAAAGTCTACTCGCAAGCGCGGGGGTCCCAACCCCCGAAGGTAGAACTGTTAGCAGTCCAGATGATGCCTGGGAAGCTGCACAGGACATTGGCTTACCAGTCGTTGTGAAGCCAATTGATGGTAATCATGGTCGTGGCGTATTTATCAACCTTTATACCCAACAAGAAATTGAAGCGGCTTACGCTGTAGCAATTGAGGAAGGTAGTGAAGTTTTAGTAGAACGCCACATCATTGGCGACGAACATCGCCTGCTAGTAGTCGGCAACAAAGTAGTAGCTGCCGCTAAAGGTGAAACCGTTTGGATTACAGGCGATGGTAAACATAGCGTTCTTGAACTCATTCAGATTCAGATTAATTCAGACCCACGTCGAGGCACTACAGAAGAATGCCCACTCAATCCAGTGCGCATTGATTCAGCTGTTGAGCTCGAGCTCGCACGCCAGAAATTGGCAGGCGACAGTATCCCGAGCATCGATCAAAAGGTGCTCATTCAAAGCAATGGCAATGTAGCATTTGATGTTACAGATTTAGTTCATCCTGAAGTAGCACATCAGGTTGCCTTGGCTGCGCGCGTAGTTGGATTAGAAATTGCTGGTGTTGATCTCGTCGCCCAAGATATTAGTAAGCCACTAGAGTCACAAAATGCTGCCATCGTCGAAGTGAATGCTGGCCCCGGTTTATTAATGCACCTCAAGCCCGCGAGCGGCAAACCCCAGCCTGTAGGCGAGGAGATTGCAAACCATTTATTTCCTCCAGGCTACGATTTTAGGATTCCTATCGTTGGGATCAGCGGAAATGCTGGAAGAACAGTTGTTGCTGAAATGGTCGCCCATTTTATTAGACTAACAAATATGCATGTTGGCCTCTCTACGAATAATGGCCTGTATTTTGGCAGTCGCACCATCAAGCAAAACTCTTCTTCCCACTGGGAAAATGCACGACGCACCCTACAAAATAGAGCCATTGAAGTTGCTGTAATTGAAAATGACAATGCATCTCTTTTACTAGAGGGACTTGCCTATGACCAGTGTCAAGTTGGCATCGTTCTCAACATTGATCCGCTTAAACTCTTTCCGGAGCACAACATCACCGAAGAGGATCAACTATTTAACGTGGTTCGCACTCAAGTAGATGTCGTATTGCCGACAGGCACTAGCGTCTTAAATGCTGATGTTGCCATAATTGTAAAAATGGCTGAACTCAGCAAGGGTGAAGTGATGTATTTCTCTCAAGACCCAAACTCTTCTGTCATAACTGCCCACCAAGAAAAAGATGGTCGCTCAATCATTGTGAGCCCATCTGTGATTACCCTCAAGCAGGGTAAGTTGGAT
Source organism: Polynucleobacter sp. 35-46-11 (assembly GCF_002281105.1). Taxonomy (NCBI): domain Bacteria; kingdom Pseudomonadati; phylum Pseudomonadota; class Betaproteobacteria; order Burkholderiales; family Burkholderiaceae; genus Polynucleobacter; species Polynucleobacter sp. 35-46-11. The sequence goes on along the minus strand of NZ_NCFJ01000050.1, from coordinate 6,897 downwards.
GCATTAGTTATCCCTATTCCGCCAGCCGTTCAGGGTTCATCTCTTGACTGGGCTCCAAACTTAAGCCTTGCAGCGGCCATCGGAGCTGCTTGGGCTTTAGATATTCCGTTCAACGTTATAGAAGCTGGAGTTGAAACATTCGTTTCCAACTCCAACATTGCTGCAGGTACTTAATTGGAAATCACCCGTATTCGCATGTTGCGCGGCCCAAATTTATGGAGCCGCCATACCGCCCTAGAGGCAATTGTTTCTTGCGATGAAACAGAGCGATCAATCGATTCAATCCCCCAATTCGAAAATAAGATTCGTGAGCGCTTTCCTCAATTAGGAAGCATGCGTCGCGGTGGACATAATGAAATCCTCTCTCTTGCACATGCGCTAGAACATGCTGCCTTAGGTCTTCAGTCACAAGCGGGATGTCCAGTCACCTTCAGTCGCACAGTACAAACTGTCGATGTTGGCGTCTATCAAATTGTGGTGGAGTACACCGAAGAAGTTGTTGGGCGCATGGCTTTTGATTTTGCATTTGGATTAATCCAGGCAACCCTCAATGATGTGCCATTTGATTTAGCTGCGGCCCTCTCAGAATTAGAGGCCTTGTATGAAGATGTTCGTTTAGGACCAAGCACCGGATCTATCGTTGATGCTGCCGTGCAAAGAAATATCCCCTATCGCCGCATGACCGAGGGTAGCATGGTGCAGTTTGGTTGGGGTAGCAAGCAAAAACGTATTCAGGCTGCCGAGACCAGCGACACGAGCGCTATTGCAGAAGCAATTGCCCAAGACAAAGAGCTCACTAAAAATCTCTTAGCTGCTGCAGGAGTATCAGTCCCAATTGGCGAGGTAGTTACCTCCGCTGATGATGCATGGCGCGCTGCGCAAAAAATTGGCGGTCCAATTGTTCTGAAGCCAAAAGATGGCAATCAGGGAAAAGGTGTTGTTGCCAACATTCAAACGGAAGCGGAAGTTCGCGCAGGCTTTGAAGTTACCCAAGCGTTTGGTCGAGAAACCATTGTGGAGCGCTATCTTCCAGGCGCCGACTATCGCTTGCTGGTGGTTGGCAATCGCTTATCTGCAGCCGCACGTCGTGAGCCAGCTCAGGTGGTTGGCGATGGCAAGCACAGCGTCGCCGACCTGGTAGAGCTAGAAAACAAAAATCCATTACGTGGTGATGGCCATGCAACGGCATTGACGAAGATTCGGTTTGACGATATTGCTCTTGCACACTTAGCGGGCAACAAGCTCACCCCCCAGTACGTTCCAAAAACTGGTGAACGGGTTCTCTTGCGTAACAACGCCAATCTGAGTACAGGCGGTACGGCTACTGATGTCACTGATGATGTCCATCCTGATGTTGCTGCCAGTGCAATTGCTGCAGCACAAATGATTGGACTGGATATTGCTGGCGTCGATATCCTCTGTGAAGCTATTTATAAGCCTTTAGAACCGCAGGGTGGCGGCATTGTGGAAGTCAATGCTGCACCAGGCCTTCGAATGCATCTCAAGCCCTCCTATGGCAAGAGCCGCCCCGTGGGTGAAGATATTGTCAACATGATGTACCCCTTAGGTGAAGATGGTCGCATTCCAGTTATAGCTGTTACAGGAACCAATGGCAAAACCACCACTGTTCGCCTCATCTCTCATTTGCTCAATGAGACTAGCTTAAGGGTGGGCATGACTACAACCGATGGTGTTTATATCAACCATCGCCTTATTGATTCTGGCGATTGCAGTGGACCTAAGAGTGCCCGCAATGTCCTTATGCACCCTGATGTCGATGCCGCTGTATTGGAAACAGCTCGCGGCGGATTGCTTCGTGAAGGTCTTGGCTTTGATCGCTGTGAAGTTGCCGTTGTTACCAATATTGGCGAAGGTGACCACTTAGGCCTCAATTACATTACTAGCGTAGAGGATCTGGCGATTCTGAAACGCGTCATTGTGATGAACGTAGCACCAACAGGTGCTGCAGTTTTGAATGCAGCCGATCCAATAGTCGTAAAAATGGGTGATGTTTGTACAGGTCGAGTAATTTTCTTTGCACAAAATCAACACCATCCCGTAATTGCAGCTCATCGCGCTAAGAATAAAAAAGTAATTTATTTTGATGGCGCTGACATCGTCTGCTCTAAAGGAGAGCGCATCCTCTTCCGTTTCCCTGTGAGCGAAATTCCATTGACTCAAAATGGTGTTTTAGGCTTCCAAGTGGAAAATGCTATGGCCGCCATTGGTGCGGCCTGGGCCCTAGGCTTAGATGCCGCCAATATTGAACGCGGACTTCACTCTTTTGAAAGCACTGCCAATGCAGTGCCAGGACGCTTCAATCAATTTCAACATCAAGGCGCTACGGTAATTGCTGACTATGGTCACAATCCAGATGCCATGCGTGCTTTAGCAAGCGCGATTGAGTGCATGAAGCCCAAGAAGAGCCATGTAGTCATTAGCGGCGCTGGCGATCGTCGTGATGAAGATATTCGTGATTTGACCCGTATTCTTGGCAATAGCTTTGACAATGTCATTCTCTATCAAGACCAGTGCCAACGTGGCCGCGAAGATGGAGAGGTTCTCAAGCTTCTTCAAGAAGGCTTGGTAGGGACTAAGAAAGCTAAACAGGTTAAAGAAATTACCGGCGAATTTCTCGCGATTGATACCGCACTCAATGATTTGTCTGCTGGCGATATTTGCCTCATCCTAATTGACCAAGTAGAAGAATCTCTGGCCTACCTTAAAGAGAAGGTGCGACCTTAACTCCTTATCCCAGCTCTGAGTAAATTTGATAAAGTAATAAAAAAGCCCAATCAGTGATTGGGCTTTTTATTTAGTCTTACTGCCGCTAATTGCAGAAAATGGATTAAGCCAGAGAATGGTAATGCTGTAGACGCTCGATCTCTTCTTTGGATCCCAGCATGACGGAGACACGTTCATGGAGTTCAGTTGGAACCATGTCCATAATCAATTTATCACCATTAGTCGATGCACCACCAGCCTGCTCCACCAAGAAACTCATGGGGTTTGCCTCATACATCAGGCGCAGCTTGCCCGGTTTATGTGGCTCACGCTGATCCCATGGATACATAAAGATACCGCCGCGGGATAAGACCCGATGAACATCGGCAACCATGGATGCAATCCAACGCATATTGAAATCTTTATCGCGTTCACCACTCACGCCGGCTAAGCACTCATCTACATAGCGACGCACGGGCTCGGCCCAGTGACGCATATTCGACATATTGATGGCGAACTCTTTGGTTGAATGAGAAATCTCAACCGCATGCTTAATCAAAACAAATTCGTCGGTCACTTTATTTAAAGTGAACATGACAACGCCATCACCCAAAGTTAATGCCATAGTGGTTTGTGGGCCATAGACAACATAACCTGCAGCCACCTGGTGACGACCAGATAACAAGAAATCCTCGGTCTGCAATGGCGCTGCAGGAACTTGTTTCTTGAGTACAGAAAAAATAGTGCCGATAGATACGTTCACATCGATGTTGGATGAGCCATCCAATGGGTCGAATAGCAACAAGTAATCACCGGTGCCCTGGACTGGAAGCGGCAACTCCATCTCTTCAGATGCTAGTCCAGCTAGCGACTTACATCCCTGTACGCCATCAATTAATAAATCGTTGGCAATGACGTCTAGCTTTTGCTGGACCTCACCTTGGACATTGCCTGTACCAGCAGAACCCAATAAGCCAATCAAGGCTCCTTGCGCCACTTCGTGACTCAAGGTAGAGCAGGTATCAGCAACCGCAAACAAAAGCTCCTGTAGGCCCGCAGGGATATCTGCGCCCTTCACCTTGGCTGATGATAGGTATTGCTTGAAATTGGTATTAAAAGTATTTGAAGCGCTCAAAAGGAGTTTCTCCGGAATGGGTTTATTTCTGTATTGGCTCTATTTTGCCTTGTTCTGAACCAATCAATTCGCCAAAGCCTTAGAAACCACCTCTTTCACATCTGCAGAGAGGGTTTCGCAGGCATCCACCTGCTTAAGGGCCGCCAGCATGTGATCTTGGTAAGGTTTTGCAAAGTGACGCCAGCGATCTAGGCCTCTGGCCAAGCGAGCAGCAACTTGAGGATTAATTGAATCTAAAGCAAGAACCGATTCTGCCCAAAATGCATAACCACTTCCATCCACCTGATGAAAGCTGGCGGGGTTATTCATACAAAACGCATGAATGACGCTACGAACCCGATTGGGGTTATTCATTTTGAAAGCTTCGTGCTCACGCAAGCGTTTGACTTCATTCAAGGTGGATTCAGCATTAGCTACTGGCGGCCTGCTGGATTGCAATGCAAACCACTTATCTATCACCAAAGCATCATCAGCAAAACGTGTATAGAAATCATCTAAACAAGTTGCTGCTGATTTCGATCCATGAATCACTAAACCGGCCAAGGCGGCGTATCGGTCAGTCATATTGTCAGCATTCTGATATTGATTGACCGCCATTGGTGCCCAGATCAGCGGATCCGCTTCGAGCAACATGCTGAGTGCGAGATTCTTTAAGGAACGCTTACCAGCGCTGACCGCATCAGAATTAAATGGTCCCGGTGTTTGCATCTGCTGATATTGGGCAGCCCACTCGATACGCAGCTCACTTGCAATAGCGTGGCGGAAAGCGCGGCGGGCAGTATAAATTTGCTGGGGGTCCACACTAACGCACTGCTCATACAAGTAGGTCTCCGCAGGCAAGGTCAGCGCCAAATCTTTAAATGCAGGATCCAGATCCGGATCAGTCAAGAGAGTGCGATAAGCTTCAAGCAATGCCTTATCAGGTAGGCGACTGCCCAGAATCATTTGCATTGCAAGCTTCTGACCCGCCTCCCAGCGATTAAAGGCATCATCATCGCTCGAGAACATGGTGAGCAAATCAGCCTCACTTTGATCAAATTCTAAATGAATTGGAGCTGAGAAATTACGATTAATCGATAGCACTGGATGACTAGATAACTGATCAAAAGTCCAGGTTTGCTGAGTCTGAGTCAGCTCCAACAAAGTCTCCACCTGATCGTCCGCAGGTGTTAGCAAACGCATCTTCAGTGGAATATGAAAAGGCTTGCTATCTTTCTGAGCCACATTTGTCGAAGGCCTTTGCGTCAAGGTAATTTGATATTCCTTTTTATCCGCGTCATAGGACTCTTCCACCTTAACTTTTGGGGTACCTGCTTGGCTATACCAATTTTTAAATTGGTATAGATCGCGGTCATTAGCATCAGCCATCGCTGCCAAGAAATCATCGCAAGTCACCGCTTGACTATCATGGCGTTTAAAGTAAAGATCCATGCCTTTACGGAAACCCTCAACACCCAATAGCGTTTGATACATGCGCACAACTTCAGCGCCCTTCTCGTACACCGTCACGGTGTAAAAATTATTGATTTCTTGGTACTCGTCTGGACGAATTGGATGCGCCATTGGGCCCGCATCTTCGGGGAACTGCAGTTGGCGTAATAAACGCACATCTTCAATGCGCTTAACTGCCCTACCTGACTCGCTACCCATTTGATCTGCAGAAAACTCTTGATCCCGGAATACAGTCAAGCCCTCTTTAAGAGAAAGCTGAAACCAATCCCTACAGGTAACCCGATTACCGGTCCAGTTATGGAAGTACTCGTGAGCCACGACGCTCTCGATATTGGCGAAGTCAGCATCTGTTGCCGTCTCTGGCTGTGCGAGTACAAATTTGGTATTGAAAACATTGAGCCCCTTGTTTTCCATTGCGCCCATATTGAAATCACTGACCGCCACAATCATGAAGCGCTCGAGATCCAATTCAAGTCCGTAGCGTTTTTCATCCCAATGAATTGATGCAATTAAAGAATCCATTGCATGACGGGTCTTTTTCAAGTCGTGAGGTTCAACCCAAATCTGTAATAACTTTTTTGCACCACTACTAGTGGTGATGGTTTCTTCAATGCATTCCAATTTGCCGGCAACCAAGGCAAACAAGTAAGACGGTTTTGGAAACGGATCTTCCCAGACGGCGCTATGCCAACCATTCGGCAATTTTTCAGTGCTAATCAGGTTGCCGTTTGATAATAAGACTGGACACTCCGCCTCACGAGCGCGCAGGGTCACACGATAACGCGCCATGACATCTGGTCTATCGAGGAAGTAGGTAATCCTTCTAAATCCTTCAGCTTCACACTGGGTAAAGAAATTGCCATTGGAGACATACAAGCCCATGAGCGAGGTATTTTTCTCGGGCACGCAAACACAGATGATTTCAACGATGAATGTCTGCTTACCCTCATCAGGCAATGCATGAATAGTCAGGGATTCTGGTGTGAGCTCAAATTGGCGATGGGCTTCGCCATTGATGCGCAAACTCACAAACTCGAGTTCGTGACCCTGCAATACTAAAGGCGAACCCGCCTCATGACTAGCACCAGGCAGAACCTCAAGGCGACTCTTTACAATCGTCCTAGCGGGATCTAAAGCAATGTCTAGCTCAACCTGTGAAAAGGTGTAATTGGGAGCGCGGTATTCGAGCCTGCGAAAGCTCTGTGGCAGATCAGTTTTCATAGGGCAATTTTAAGCCCCATAGAAAATTCGACCTAACCCCAAATAAGGGTAGCTACACCAATAGCAATAAAGGTTACTGCGGCTACAGCATGTACCCACTTAATGGGCATGCGTTTGGTGAATTTCTGACCAATCCAAACAGCCGGGGCATTAGCCAATATCATCCCCAAAGTGGTGCCAACTGTCACAGAAAAGACATCGGAATATTTCGCGCCCAAGGCGATCGTGGCGATCTGGGTCTTATCCCCCATCTCAGCCAGAAAAAAGAGTCCAACCGTCAGCATAAATACCTGGAAGGCTCTATCAGCCACTTTTGAACCTGATGCATCATCAATATGGTCAGGCACCAGGAGCCAAAGTCCAAT
>NZ_NCFJ01000396.1:0-2395 GCF_002281105.1 Polynucleobacter sp. 35-46-11 | reverse complement strand
AATTATCGAAATAGTGTTTTTTATGTATTTTTGCTAATTTTGTGGATTTTGAACAATTACTAGAACCAGAGAGATAGTCTGAGACATCCCCGCCCTCACCTTCCGATGCGGCGCTGAGTTTCCCCATTCCACACATGCCCCAATTACTAGATAAAACCATTGAAATTCTGAGCCACCGACATCTGCGTGGCCCCAATATGTGGAGCTACAACCCTGCTCTTGAAGTTTTGATCGATATTGGCGATCTAGAAGACTATCCATCCGACTTAATTCCCGGTTTCTACGATCGTCTTTGCAAATGCCTTCCAAGCTTGCATGAACATCGCTGCAGCTACGGAGAACCCGGTGGGTTTTTAAAACGTGTTGAAGAAGGCACCTGGCCTGGACACATTCTTGAGCATCTGACCATTGAGCTGCAAAATTTAGCTGGTATTGCAGGCGGCTTTGGTAGAGCTCGTGATGGTGGTCGCCGAGGCGTTTACAAAGTCATTGTGAGTGCCACTGAAGAAGCGGTGACATTGCAAGCGTTTAAGTTTGCGCGTGACCTCCTCCTCACCCTCATTCAAGATAATGGTGATGCCATTACTCTACGAGAGCAGATCATTGAAGAACTTCGTGATTTAAGTGACGATCTCTGCCTAGGCCCCAGTACAGCCTGCATTGTCAACGCTGCTACTGTTCGAGAAATTCCTTACATCAGGCTGTCTAGTGGCAACTTAGTTCAACTCGGATATGGCTCCAAGCAGCGACGTATTTGGACAGCAGAAACCGATCAAACTAGTGCCATCGCAGAAACTATTTCGCGCGATAAAGATCTGACTAAGAGCTTGCTCGCAAGCGCGGGGGTTCCAATCCCTGAAGGTAGAGTTGTCACAAGTCCTGATGATGCTTGGGAAGCCGCACAAGATATTGGCTTACCAGTAGTGGTGAAGCCGATTGATGGCAACCATGGTCGTGGCGTATTTATCAACCTTTATACCCAGCAAGAAATCGAAGCGGCCTACGCTGTAGCAATTAATGAAGGTAGCGAGGTTTTAGTTGAGCGCCACATCATTGGCGATGAACATCGCTTGTTAGTAGTCGGCAATAAAGTAGTGGCAGCCGCGAAAGGGGAAACAGTTTGGATCACCGGTGATGGCAAGCATACTGTGCTTGAACTTATTCAAATTCAGATTAATTCTGATCCACGACGTGGCACGACCGAAGAGTGCCCTCTCAACCCAGTTCGGATCGATTCTGCAGTTGAGCTAGAGCTGGCTCGCCAAAAACTAACTGGTGACAGTATTCCGGCGGTTGATCAAAAAGTATTGATTCAAAGTAATGGCAATGTGGCATTTGATGTGACTGATTTAGTTCACCCTGAAGTAGCCCACCAAGTAGCTTTGGCTGCACGCGTTGTAGGACTTGAAATTGCGGGAATTGACCTCGTTGCACAAGATATTAGTAAGCCACTAGAGTCACAGAACGCTGCCATTGTTGAAGTGAATGCAGGTCCAGGCTTATTGATGCACTTAAAACCTGCCAGCGGCACTCCACAACCTGTCGGCGAAGAAATTGCAAACCATCTCTTTCCTCCAGGATACGATTTCAGAATTCCAATCGTTGGTATTAGCGGTAATTCCGGAAGAACTATCGTCGCTGAAATGGTTGCCCACTTTATTAGATTGACTAATGTGCATGTTGGACTCTCTACCAATCTTGGTCTGTACTTTGGTAACCGATTGATCAAAAAAACCTCTTCTTCCCATTGGGAAAATGCACGACGCACTCTTCAAAATAGAGCGATTGAAGTTGCCGTCCTTGAGAATGACAATGCATCCTTATTACTAGAGGGTCTCGCATATGATCAATGCCAGGTTGGGGTCGCCCTCAATATTGATCCACTCAAACTCTTTCCTGAACATAACATCAGCGAAGAAGATCAATTATTTAATGTAGTGCGCACCCAAGTTGATGTCGTATTACCTACTGGCACCAGCGTATTAAATGCAGATGACCCAATGATTATCAAAATGGCTGAGCTCAGTAAAGGTGAAGTCATGTACTTCTCTCAAGAGCCAAACTCTCCTGTAGTCACTGCTCACCAAGAAAAAGATGGTCGCTCAATTATTGTGAGTCCATCTGTAATTACGCTCAAGCAAGGCAAGGTAGACAAGTTGGTGATTCCAATTCCTCCGGCTGTGAAGGAGTCATCTCTTGAATGGTCTCCACACTTAAGCCTTGCAGCATCTATTGGTGCAGCTTGGGCTTTGGATATTCCGTTCAATGTTATCGAAGCTGGAGTTGAAACATTTGTTTCTAGCTCCAATATTCCAGCAGGGGTTTAATTGGAAATCACCCGTATTCGCATGTTGCGCGGCCCAAATTTATGGAGCCGCCATACCGCCCTAGAGGC
>NZ_NCFJ01000395.1:0-2399 GCF_002281105.1 Polynucleobacter sp. 35-46-11 | reverse complement strand
ATGTCGATGGGGTCTTAACCAATGGTCAGGTATTTCTTGGTGAAAACGGTAAGGAGTCTCTGAAAGCTTTTGATATTCAAGATGGCTTGGGAATTAAGCTCTTAGAAAAAATTGGCATTTCAACCGCCATCATTACTGGGCGCAACTCCAAAATGGTTTTAGCTCGCTGTGATGAACTCGGTATCAAGCAGGTGCACATGGGTGTTGAAAATAAAGCCGTAGCCCTAGAAAAGATTTTGCAGTCACTTGGGCTCAAGTCGTCTGATTGCGCTGTGATGGGTGATGATTGGCCTGATTTTCAAATGATGAAGTCTGCAGGTTTAAAAGTATGTCCTGCACAAGGACATGATGCCGTGAAAGAAATTGCTCACTTTGTCACTACTCGATCTGGCGGTAGTGGTGCAGTTCGTGAAGTCTGCGACTTGATTCTAAAAGCACAAAATCGCTATGACGAATTACTTGCTCAGGCACGCGCTTAAGGTTTGTCTCCATGGAACTGAATGCCCAACAAATTAAATTGAGTATCTGGCGTGGCCTATTGCGCCTAATGCCATTGATCTTGATGAGCACACTTACTCTCGTCACTTTTTGGCTGGTTAAGAAAAATGCTCCCGTAGAAAAATCAGCACTAGAACGGGTACGCTTACATGAGCCTGACTACACTATTACCAATGGCGCCCTTTCCGCGCTCAACGAAGCTGGCAATACCAAATATCGCTTGCTGGGCAAGAAAGTGATTCACTACGACGATGACGCTTCAATTGATATTGAAACACCTCGTATACGCTTGTTCCCTCCTGAAAAGTCGCCGATTACTGTGAAAGCGGACTCAGGTCATTTAGATGGCGACATCACCATACTAGATCTCATCAATAATGCTGAAATTTTTCGTCCACCACAAGCTGCTTCTGCGACCGAACCAGCAAGACCACGCATGATTGCACGCTCTTCGTATTTCAAGGTACTCATCAATGACGACATTATTGAGACCAATAAACCCATTACGCTTGAGCAAGGCGTTTCCATCATGCGCTCAACTGATGGTGGCACATTCAACAACATCGAACAAAGTATGGTGCTGTCTGGCCAAGTAAGAGGTCGCATCGAGCGTGTTCAACCTGGAGCACAGCCATGAGCTTCTTACGCAAACTAGCAATACATTGTGGATTGTTAGCAGCTTGCTTTATCGCACCTGCTCATGCTGAAAAAGCAGATCAAGATAAACCGGTGGTTTTGGAAGCAGAAAAAGTTTCTGTAAATGACGTGCAACAGGTCTATGAGCTTGATGGTCAGGTACTCTTGACCAAGGGCAGCATTTTAATTACCGGCGAAAAAGGCAATATCAAAGTTGATCCTGAGGGCTATGAGTACGTTGACGTTCAAGGCAATCCAGAATCAACGGCCAGCTTCAGGCAAAGACGCGAAGGTCCGGCTAATGAGTTTATGCAGGGTCGTGGTCAAACAGTTACTTACAATGCAAAAACTGAATTGCTTACCCTAACTGGTGATGCTAACTTGAAGCGTCTTCACAATATGCAAATGTTAGATCAATTACACGGCTGGAAAATTGATTACGACGATGTCCTGCAGCGCTATCAAGTCACGCCACCCCCAAATGCTAAACCAGAAGATCTGCCTTTGGCTAAAGCCATCCTTTCACCAAGAAGAAAAGCTACACTAGAGAGATGACCACGGATTCCAGCAGTATTCAAAAGCCAGCAACCCTCAGCGCCCAGCATCTTCAAAAGCGTTATGGATCTCGCACAGTAGTTCGGGATGTATCGGTAGAGGTTAAATGCGGCGAAGTGGTTGGACTCTTAGGCCCTAATGGTGCTGGTAAAACCACTTCTTTCTACATGATTGTTGGCTTGGTTCCACTTGATGGTGGAAGTATTGTTCTGGATGGCACAGACATAACCCATCTCCCGATTCATGAGCGAGCTCGTATGGGCCTGTCATACCTCCCTCAAGAAGCTTCTGTTTTCAGAAAGCTGAACGTAGCCGAAAATATTCAAGCGGTATTAGAGCTGCAGGTGCAAGGCGGCAAACCATTGAGGAAGTCTGAGATTGCGCATCGCCTAGATGAACTCTTGGGTGAACTTCAAATTAGCCATCTTCGTGATAACCCAGCACTATCCTTGTCTGGAGGTGAGCGTCGTCGTGTTGAGATTGCAAGAGCGCTCGCCTCTCAGCCTAAATTCATTTTGCTGGATGAGCCATTTGCCGGCGTTGATCCGATTGCAGTTGGAGAGATCCAGCGGATTGTGCGCTTCTTAAGAGACCGCCAAATTGGCGTACTCATCACGGACCATAACGTACGCGAAACCTTAGGTATTTGCGATCATGCCTACATCATCAGTGAGGGTAGCGTGCTGGCAGAAGGTAAACCAGACCAAATC
>NZ_NCFJ01000394.1:0-2413 GCF_002281105.1 Polynucleobacter sp. 35-46-11 | reverse complement strand
TAAGCTCATCAAGAAACCGTTGCAATTAAAAAAGAGGCCTAAGCCTCTTTTTTAATGTCTAAAGGGACTTACCCATTTCAACTATTCGCTTGCGTCGTCGCTTACTAATGAACAAGAAGACGATCGCCACCACTGGAGCTGCAATTGCAGCAACAATCTCTGGATGAATGGCAAGACCAGCCTCTTTGCCGCCTTTAGCAACATAGGCCAATAAACTCACTGCATAGTAAGTCAACACCAGAACCGATAGACTCTCTACCGTCTCTTGCAGGCGCAATTGCAAACGCGCTCTCTGATCCATACTAGCTAGTAATTTCTGCGTCTGCTCCTCATTTACAAATTCAATACGGGTCCTCAGGGTTTGAGTTGTTCTCGAGATTCGGTCAGATAACTCCTTTAACCTACGCTGAGTCCAAATACAGGTTCCCATCGCAGGCTGAAAACGACGATCCATAAACTCTGACAAGGACTGCACACCTGGAATCGGGGATTCTGCTAACTCGTATAGGTTTTTACTAAGCAATTGACTGTATGCCTCTGAGGCCGTAAATCGTAATCCATAGCCTGAAATCCACTGCTCGGCTCTTGAGGCTAAATGAGAAAGCTCACCTAAAAACTGTCCATCCTTTTCGGTATGGATACCAGGCTCGGTTTGTAGCTGAGAAATATTCTCAGAAAGATCTGCCAATTCCGACTCCGCGCTTCTCAGCGGCATAGAGAGGCTCTTGGCTACTGGGAATGCGATCATAGCTGCCATACGATAGGTTTCCGCCTCAGCAAGAGCTCGCGCTATACGACCAGCTTGTCGTGAGCCCAAGATATCGTGTGGAATAAAGTAAGAGATGAAGCCATCTTCATCCAAACTTAAATCCGTCCACAGTTGAGCGCGCTTGCTCAACAAAATATAACTTCCCAGCACAGTATTGCCACTAAAAATAGCGGAAACCTCTTGAGCCTCAGAAAACAGAGGGCGATGCTCAAACGCGAGATCTAAGGCGGAAATTCTTTCGCCACCCGCCTCAACAATAATAGGGCAACCCAGATCCTGAAGTAATTTATCCAAACTCTTTTCAAGGGCTAGGCGAGACTGCAGAAGAGGTCCAGTAATTTTGACGGGGTTATGCACAATGGCTGCGATGGTTGCAAACTCACCATGCAATTCCCACTTAATCAGCACCCTTTGCGGCTCAGGAGCTAGAGTCAATATTTTGAAAGAGTGTCCGCGCTCATCATTAGATACACCCAAAGCATTGCTTAACTTTTGAATCCATTCAATTTGGGTCTGGCGAGAATTCGCATCGAGCAAAAAAGATTGGGATAGCACCCTTTCGTTTGGCCATAATGCAATTGGGGGGCGAGCATGCACTTCTTCGTGCAACTGCATTCTCATCGGGTGATCATAAGGTCTCATAGGACAAATCTTTATTTAAGCAGCATATCGTATTAAATATCAACACTAGCATCTTGAAGTTGATATGGTCTTGTATCTCGATTTAAGCAGTTACGCACATAATCAATACTGGTCCTCAAAGTATAGTAGTCGCCAGCCATACTCTTGGGAACTTTTAATTGGAGCGCTTCATATTCCAACAAATCCAGCTTTTTAAGATATTCATCACCAGATCCTGATGAGAAACCCTCAATCATCTCCTGCTCATAGCCTTTGAGAATCCCATACAAAGAATTAATCTTGCGGCGCATCCGCTTATCCCGATAGCCAGGAAGACTAATGAGGGCTGGATAAGCAATGGCACAGAAGGGCAAGAATACAAAAACTAAACGGTTGATGAGCTCCGCTAACCAAAATGGGAAAAAGGTCATCAACCAAGGCGAACCATTTTTCTCATAATGCACAGCAACTGAACTCTCTGGGAAGTGAGAATCTCCAAAGAAAGGGAATTCACCACGCCGCGCAAAGAAATTAGCTTTGCCGTTAATTTGATGCGCCGCTTCTAAAAATAGGAATTGAAGTGCAGGATGCATGCGATCATCAATCAATAGATTGGTTGTTGTTGATATCAACTGTATGTCAGCATCAGGATTGTTTCTGGGCAAACTAAATCCACCAATAGGCACTCTTAAGATATGCAAGTAAGGCAAGAGATGGGTATATGCCTCGGCTCGCTCAAATCCGGCGAGATGAATTTGTGGATCACTCAGTAATGCTTGAACATTTTCTGATTGATAACCATCAACTAAAAATGCCCCATCAATCTCACCCTTCTTAAGGGCATTTACTGCCTCATGGTTAGGTAAATATAAGAAATGAGCTTCTTTCTGAAGTCCGGATGCCTGAATCAAGCGCATAGCTTGAGAGTGGGTGCCACTACCAACTGCACCTACTGAAACTTTCCCCTTTAGGAAATATTTCATTTGACCGTTGGCGTCTCTAAAATTACCCGCCTTAATTTCC
>NZ_NCFJ01000049.1:0-13769 GCF_002281105.1 Polynucleobacter sp. 35-46-11 | reverse complement strand
GATCGGCTTTCCTGCAACTTCTTCGATACGACGCAGGAACTTCTGTGCCTCTATTGGGAGTTTGTCCCATTCACGAATACCAAAAGTAGTTCCCTTCCAACCTGGGAAATCCTCATAAATTGGTTCACAGCGCGCCACGGCTTCAGCACCGCGCGGCAACACATCAAGTTTTTGACCATCTAAGTTGTAGCCAACACAAAGACGAATCGTCTCAAAGCCATCTAAGACATCTAGCTTGGTAATGCAAAGACCGGATAGGCCATTAATCTGAATGGAGCGCTTCAAGGCAGCAGCATCTAACCAACCAGTGCGGCGCGGGCGACCCGTAACTGAGCCAAACTCCTTGCCAACTTCAGCCAAACGAATGCCCGCTGGATCCTGCTTGGCCGGATTATCAAAGTCATATAGCTCACTTGGGAATGGACCAGCACCAACACGAGTGCAATAGGCTTTTGTAATGCCTAAGATGTATTGCAATGAGTCGGGGCCAACGCCAGATCCAGCAGCTGCATTACCTGCTACGCAATTACTTGAAGTCACATAAGGATAAGTGCCGTGATCGATATCTAGCAAAGTACCTTGTGCACCTTCAAATAATAAATTTTGACCGGCCCGCTCTGCTGCATATAAAGCGCTAGAGACATCAACAACCATAGGCTTGATGCGCTCAGCATAAGACATGGCTTCTTCTAAAGTCTTTTGGAAATCCACTGGCTCTGCACCATAGTAGTTGGTGAGCATAAAGTTGTGATATTCCAAGTTCTCACGCAATTGAGCTGCGAACTTTTCTGGATAGAACAAATCTTGTACACGTAAGGCGCGACGGGCCACCTTGTCTTCGTAGGCTGGCCCAATGCCGCGACCAGTAGTACCGATCTTGGCATCGCCACGTTTTTTCTCACGCGCATGATCAATTGCAACGTGATACGGAAGAATCAATGTTGTAGCTTCAGAAATCTTCAAGCGAGACTGTACATCCAAGCCAGCAGCTTCTAGCTCGCCGATTTCTTTAAACAGCGCTTCTGGAGAAAGTACAACACCATTACCAATATAGCAAATGACATTCTTGTGCATGATTCCTGATGGGATCAATCGCAAGATTGTTTTCTTGTCACCAATAATTAAGGTGTGGCCAGCATTATGTCCACCTTGAAAACGTACAACCGCTTGAGCATGGTCAGTTAACCAATCGACTACTTTGCCCTTGCCCTCGTCACCCCACTGGGTGCCAATGACTACGACGTTACGACCATGATCTTGTTGCTTTGAAGACATAATGAAATCCAAAAGGTAATTACAGAATTAGTACGTTATTAATAAAGCGAGTTATTTCTTTTTTACTTCCCATAAGCTGCCCTGCTTTACTAGCTCACGATCACAAATATATTCAGCGGTTTCTACAGCATCACCACTCATCGCCTGAATCACTACTTCACCAGCACCGCGCAACTCAGCGATCTTGCTAGCTAAGACTACATCCACAGCCCAAGGGGCTACGATGGCAGACTTTCTTTGCGCTACTGGGGCAAGATTAGCCAGAGTCAATAAATCCATTGAAAAGCCAGTAGCGGGACGAGGACGTCCAAACGCATGGCCAACATGGTCATATCTACCGCCACGAGCAATCGGCTGAGGCAACTTATCAACATAAGCTGCAAACATCACGCCACTGTGATATTGGTAACCGCGTAAATCCGCCAGATCAATACTGAGCTCAACATCGCCGGATAATGCAGCAGTTGCTGCAGCCAGCATTTCTAATTGAGCTATAGCTTCATCAATCAACTGATGTTTTGGTAAGGACTTTTTAGCACTGGCCAGTACCTGAGCACAAGGACCGTTTAATTCAGTAAGCGCCATCAATGCTTCTGCAGATTTGGCTGGCAAGCATTCAGCCCAAATCGCTAAGCGAGGTCTGTCCTTACTTTGCAGCAAGCTGTAGAGCGCCTCGATATCACCCTTCTTTAGATTATGCCCATCCAGAATTCCCTCTAGCACTCCTGCATGTGAGAGGTCCAGGTAAACCTTGTTCAGGCCAGCCACATTCAAGGTCTGCAATAGTAATGAGACTGCTTCAAAATCTGCTTCCCAAGTGGCGCATCCATAAATCTCTGCGCCAAGTTGCAATTCCTCACGAGCAGAACTACCCACTGGAGCGCGAGCATGAGCAACAGAACCTGCATAGCAAAGACGAGTTACGCCTTGACGATTGAGTAAATGCGCATCAATCCGAGCAACTTGCGGCGTCATGTCAGCACGTAGGCCTAATGTACGGCCAGATAATTGATCGACCAATTTAAATGTTTGTAAATTGAGATCAGAACCAGTGCCTGTCAGCAAAGAGTCTAAGAACTCCAAGATCGGAGGGGCAACTAGTTCATAACCATAAGATTGGTACAAATCCAGAATGGCACGACGCAGAGTCTCTACCTTACGAGCCTCGGCCGGCAAAACATCAGCAATATCTTCAGGAAGTAACCAACGATTCATGATCTGAAATATTCACTTTTAATTTTTTTTGTGTAAGAACTTAAAGAACTCGCCATTTGGTTCAACCACCATGACATCCCTCTTATCTTTGAAGGAGCTACGGTAAGCCTGAAGACTTTGGTAGAACTGTGCGAACTGTGGATCACGTCCAAAAGCATCGGCATATAAAGCGGTAGCTCTTGCATCGCCAGAACCTTTAATCTTCTGCGCTTCACGATAGGCTTCGGCCAAGATTGTGTCACGCTGACGCTCTGCATTTGCCCGAATCTTGTCGGATTCAGCAGCACCAGTGGAACGCAATTCATTGGCGACACGTTTACGTTCTGCCTCCATGCGCCTATAAACGGAATCGCTAATCTCAGCCAGGAGGTCTACACGCTTGAGTCGAACGTCAACAATCTCAACGCCAATATCAGATGCATCATCGGCTACTTTTTTACGAATACCCTGCATCACTTGCTCGCGTTGATCTGAGATGATCTCCCTAACAGTGCGTTTAGTGAACTCTTCGTTCAATGCGGAGCGTACTAACTGTGTGAGGCGATCTTGCGCTAAACGCTCATCACCCTTAAAGCTCACGAAGAACTTACGGGGATTAACAATGCGCCACTTAACATAAGAATCCACCAGGAGATTTTTCTTCTCTGAGGTAATAAAGCGCTCTGCTTCAGGGGTATCGATTGTCAAAATGCGACGATCAAAAAAACGGACGTTTTCAAAAGGCGCTGGTAGCTTCACTTGCAAACCAGGTTGTTCAATCACACGCACAATTTGCCCGAATGAAAACACCACAGCAAAGTTACGCTGATCTACAACAAAAATACTAGACGCCAGAATATAGCCCAGAGCAATCAAGCCACCAATAGCGGCCAAGAGACGATTTGCATTCATTATCTTGAATCCCCTCTATCGCGGCTTCTGAGGCCCTCTCGTTTTTCGGAAGCGCCAGCACTAGAAGTATTGCTAGTACTTGGGCTAGTTGCATTGTTACTGAATGGGGCTGCTGGATTACCTGTTGTACCACCCACAGTTACGGAGCCAGTAGGCGTGGAGGCGGGAGCTTGACCAGTGGCAACTTGAGTGCTTTCTGCACTCACCTGCGCAATGATCTTATCGAGAGGTAAATAGAGCATGCTATTGCTCTTGGTGGTATCGACCAATACTTTGGACACATTGTTGTACATCTCACGCATGCTATCAATGTACATACGATCACGCGTTACACCAGGTGCTTTTGCATACTCAGTTAAGACTTGCTTGAAGCGATTCGCATCACCCTCAGCCGTTGCAACCACTCTAGCCTTGTAACCTTCCGCTTCCTGAATGAGTCGATCGGCCGTACCTTTGGCGCGCGGAATGATGTCATTAGCATAGGCCTGACCTTCACTCTTCAAGCGCTCTTGGTCTTGACCTGCTTTTACAGCATCATCAAATGCGGCTTGCACTTGCTCTGGGGGTTGAACGTTTTGAACAGTCACGCTGGTGACATAGATGCCGGTTTTATAGCTATCTAGAATTTTCTGGATCGAGGCTGCCAAATCAATTGCAATCTTTTCACGGCCTTCGTAGAGGACGGTATCCATCTTGCTACGCGCCACAATTTCGCGCACTGCAGTTTCTGCAGCTTGCACCACAGTCATATCGGGATCGCGATTGTTAAATAAATAATCTGTTGGATCTTTTAAGCGGTACTGAACAGCAAAGCGCACATCAATGATGTTTTCATCTTCAGTCAACATTGAAGTATCTTTTTGATTAGTTGCTTTAATCAAAATGGAACGGCCCACCTCGACAGAGCGCACCCCTGAAACATTGACAGTTTGCTCGGCCTGAACTGGCCAAGGCATGCGCCAGTTAATGCCAGGGCCAGCCGTGTATGCATATTTACCAAAGGTGGTAACCACGCCTGACTGCCCCTCTTGAATAATGTAGAAACCACTAAGAATCCAAATTAATGCAACACCACCAGCAGCCAACATCACGCTAGCTTTAGAACCAAAGGGGTTGGTGAAGTTGAAATTGGGTGCGCTCATGCCGCCGCCACCGTTACCACCGCCATTGCCGCGCTGAGACGGCGGAGGAATGTCAGTGCTATTCGGTTTGTTAGCAGGCTTGCTTGAGCTTGCGCCGGGTTTTTTCTTGCCACCAAAAATACCGCTGAGGCGATCATTGAAATCACGCCACAACTCATCTAAATCCGGCGGGCCATCAGGCTTAGCAGGTTGATTGTTTGGTCTTGGGGTGTTTGGCTGAACCTCTACAGGTTTTTCAGCATCTGGGTTACCAGGTTCAGCTTGAGGGGATTGCTCACTACCCTGCCCACTTTTAGCATCTTTAGATCCGCTACCTGGGTGACTGTTGCCCCAGCCCGGATCATTGACCGAGAACAGCTCGAGAAATTTACGCATCGTTTGGTGAATATTTTCGGTTGGAAATCGGGTTAAATTCAGAAGTCTCTGGTCGTTCGGGTAAAGGAGCTAAAAACTCATCTGGGTCCATTTGGACCTTGGCACGATTCTGCTCGACCCTTATTCTATCAGTCATTTGAGAGCATTCGGCGAGTGCTGAACGCAATAAATCAAGGCCTAGGCCCGTCTTGGCGGAAAGGAAAATCTGGCTCGGAATTCCCTCGGAATCACGGACCAGGACAGCCCCTTCGGTAAAGGTCTGAGGCATCTGGTCAATCTTGTTCATGACCTCGATGCGGGGGATGTCGTCAGCTCCAATTTCACGCAAAACCGCCTCTACTTCAGCCTTTTGTTCCCTAGCTACTGGGCTGCAAGCGTCAATCACATGCAAAATCAGGTCAGCATGGATGGTTTCATCCAAAGTAGCCCTAAATGCCTCTACCAGCTGATGGGGTAATTCGCGGATAAATCCAACCGTATCGGAGACGACAATTGAGCCTACGCCATCCAAATGCACCTTGCGGGAGGTGGTATCTAGGGTTGCAAAGAGCTGATCAGCAGCGTATGTCCCTGCTTTTGTAAGGGAATTGAACAATGTGGACTTACCAGCATTGGTATAACCAACCAAAGAGACCGAAAAGACATCCTTACGATTACGGGCCCTTCTTTGGGTTCTTTGTTGGCGCTGGAGCTTCTCCAACTCTGTTTCTAGACGCTTTGCCTTAGTAGCCAGCATCCGTCGATCTAGCTCCATCTGAGTTTCACCAGGACCACCTCGAACCCCAATACCACCACGTTGACGCTCTAAGTGACTCCAGGCGCGCACTAATCTAGACATACGATAACGTACTTGGGCTAGCTCAACCTGGGTTTTACCAATATGGCTTTGCGCTCTTTGACTAAAGATATCCAAAATCAGGCCCGTACGGTCCATGACATGAAAGCCGATATGGCGCTCTAGATTGCGCTGCTGTGTTGGGGATAGTGGATGGTTGAAGATCACCAATTCGGCGCCTTGCTCTTCCATCACTTTTTTAACTTCATTCGCCTTACCTGAGCCAATGAATAAAGCAGGATCGGTTTTACCCTTACGGGCAATCACACTCGCTATTGGTATAGAGCCGGCACTGTCAGCTAGAAGGCTGAGTTCTGCCATGCTGTCCGCAAAATCCTCGCGACCTGTATCAACCCCAACCAGAACGGCACGTGCCGCATCTACACCTGTTTTATACAGAGCTAACTTCTTCCGTGCGGAACTCCACTGCACGAGCAGGGACGATTGTGGAAATGGCGTGTTTGTAAACCATCTGTGTCACGGTATTGCGCAATAGGACTACATATTGATCGAATGATTCAATATTGCCTTGCAGCTTGATACCGTTAACAAGATAGATGGATACAGGGACATGCTCTTTGCGCAAGGCATTGAGGAAAGGATCCTGTAGTAATTGGACTTTGCTGTTATTCATACTGCTCCTTATTGATTTTTATACGCTGCTTCTATTTTGGGAGTCTTGCTTTTTTTATTCAATAATCTACTACCAAGAACCACTGTGAAATGCTAACTACAACTGTCTACCTCAAACATAAGGGGTCTGAAGTCAGAAAATCAAGCCCCTTATTTAAAAAATATCTAAAACTGTACGCGTTTTTACTTCTTTTTGCCTTTATCCGCATCAACGTACGGGTTTTTGGCAGTATTCATCTGGATTCGCAATGGGGTGCCGCGTAACTTGAAGACATCTCTAAAGCGACCTTCTAGGTAGCGCTTATAGCTATCCGTTACGCCACTTAATGAAGTTCCATGAATCACCACAATTGGAGGATTCATACCACCTTGGTGGGCATAGCGTAATTTTGGACGACCCATACCGACACGCTTAGGCTGCTGATGCTCAATCGCCTCTTGCAAAATACGGGTGAGTTTTGGTGTTGGTAATTTAGCCATGGCTGCCGCGTAGGCCAAATCAACATCCTTAAATAACTCTTTAAGACCGGTGCCTTTTTTAGCGGAGATCGGATGCACGTTTGCAAAATCAAGGAAGCGCAGCTTTTGCGCAATCTCTAAACGTGCACGCTCTTTCACGTAGACATCCAAACCATCCCACTTGTTCACAGCCACTACTAATGCACGCCCTGCTTCAACAATAAATCCAGCAATATGTGCATCTTGCTCTGAGATATCTTGTTGCGCATCGAGCATCAAAATAACCACATTGCAATCGGCAATGGCTTGCAAAGTTTTAACAACTGAGAACTTCTCAATCGCTTCAAATACTTTTCCACGGCGGCGAAGCCCTGCGGTATCTACCAAGATGTATGGTTTACCGTTACGTTCAAAGGGAACTTCGATTGCATCACGTGTTGTACCTGGCATGTCAAATGCAATCACGCGCTCTTCACCGATCAGCTTATTGATCAAGGTCGATTTACCAACGTTAGGACGACCTACTACCGCAATCTTCATTGGGCGATTGGGATCATTTTCTAATTCTTCTGGTTCTGGCTCTGGAATACCTAAAGAATCTAAAGCATCATCGATCAAACCACGCACACCATCACCATGTGCCGATGAAATCGGGAAGGGCTCACCAAGACCTAACTCATGAAAGTCCGCAGTAACCACGCCAGCTTGCATACCTTCAGTCTTATTTACCGCCAGAATGACTGGTCTACCCGTCTTGCGCAAGAAATCTGCAATCACGCGATCTTGAGGCGCCATACCCAAGCGGCCATCCACTAAGAAAATAACAATGTCAGACTCAGCAACTGCCTGCTTAGTTTGCTTGGCCATCTCGGCAACAATGCCGGTCTTGGCTACCGGCTCAAAACCACCCGTGTCTACGCAAATAAACGCGCGCTCGCCAATGCGACCTTTGCCATAGTGACGGTCTCGGGTTAAGCCCGAAAAGTCCGCAACCAAAGCATCACGTGAACGCGTTAAGCGGTTAAAGAGTGTCGATTTACCAACGTTAGGACGGCCGACAATAGTAATTACTGGATTCATTTTGGACTGTACGCCGCTAGTTTTCCACCTTGAGACTGAATCAAGATGAGGCCGTTCACCGCAATGGGTGCGGCTGTGATTGGACTACTGTCATGACGAATGCGTGACAGCATTTCACCATTCGCTTGTGAGAGTGCATGCACGTAACCTTGCGCATCACCCAAGAGTAATACCTTGCCAACTGCCATCGGCTCACCTACATCTCTAAATGTCAGCTGGGTATTTTCCCAAACTTGTGAACCATCCTTCACCGCAAAAGCAGTGACGTAAGACTTTTCATTGGATGAGAAAACCAGCTCAGGACTTTGCGCTGTGCCGGTGTAACTTGAGTAATCTTTAAACCACAATAAATTACCTGTACGCGCTTGACCGCAACCTACGCGACCCTGATAAGAAACGGCGCAAATAATTTCACCATCCATACTTGGCTTCGCAGTGACATCATTGAGGCGCTCAATCTCAGAGAAACCTTTTGGAAATGAAACCGGAGTCTCCCAGACTAGCCCACCATTTGCAATGGCAATCATGCCAAAACGACCACCAGCAAAGCCTGTGACGATCACTTCATTGCCAATCGCGAGCATGCCATAGCCAACGCGTAATGACAAGGCAGATTGTTGACGCTGGTAAGTCCACTTACGAACACCCGTCTGTGCGTCAAGACCAACAAAGCGGCTATCCAATGTACGAATAATCACTACACCGCCGGCTACTACTGGCTCTGATAACACTTCACTACCAACACTCACATTCCAAATGGGTTTGCCAGTGTCGTCATAAGCGTAAACGGTGCCTTTAGTTGTTACGACCGCAGTTGTGCGACCATCAGATCCAGGTCCAATGGATAAGCGATCCGGCACGGAGACTTCCCACACCTTATTTCCAGTCATCAAATCAATCTTGGTGAGATTGCCGCGATGAGATGCTGCATACACCGAATCACCCACTACCGCAGGATGAAAGTTAAACGACTCTGATGAACCAACGCTAGTTGACCATACTGGCGCTAATTCAAACTGATTATTAACTTGCACGAGCTCAGCTGGCTTGCGTACACGTGAGCCACCAGAGCAGGCTACCAAGGCAAATACTACAGAGCCCAATACAAGGGCTGTGCTTGCTAGTTTTGCTACACGTTTGCAATCCATCATCACTGAGCTACTCCTCCGACGGCATCTAATTTAACCTTCAAGAGACGACGTGCCTCTTCAGGGAATTCTTTTGCATCATTTAACTGCTTCCAAGCAGCCTCATAACTCTTGCGTGCATCAGCCGTATTCTTTTGAGCCAAATACCAGTCACCACGACGCTCTAGCCACAAAGCCTCAAAACCTGCGACTGGCCTGTCTTTCAGAATTGCATCGGCCTCAGCCAAATCCTTTTCAGAACCCTGTTCGATTAATTGTGCTGCCAAGCGTAATTTGGCTAAAGCTAAATATCCCTGATCAGATGCATTCTTGGCGGCCCAGCGCAAATAACCCATCGCCTTTGCAGAGTCGCCTGCATCAGAAGCAATCTTTGCAGCCACTAGACTCGACATCGCTGCATAAGGGGTGCCAGAAAATTGCTTTTGTAAATCATCTGCAGCACGCAAGGTTTGATCTTTATCACCCTTACCAATAGCAGTAACCATCGTCTCATAGAGTTGTGATGCTGCAGCAGCTTGGCTAGTACGCCACCATTGATATCCACTATAAGCTGCATAGGCAAATAAAGCCGCTGTCACTACACCAGTAATGAGGTTGCGATACTTTTGCCAAAATGCTTTAAGTTGATCTAATTGTTCTTGTTCTTCTAGGTCTAAAGGCATGTCAATCCAAGCTAATAAATACAGTATTAATAATTAATGTCTTAATTCTATTCGGTGGCGCCAACTATGGCATCAATTACCGCTTCCACGACGCCGTCAAGGTCTACCGCCTTCTGAACGCCAGTACTACGTAAATCCTTGAGTTGAGCCTCATTTTTAGCCAGCTCATCTGGCCCAATAATGACAGCATAGGCTGCCCCACTCGCATCTGCCTTCTTCATTTGTGACTTAAAGCTGGCAGCCTGACCATCTTGAGGGCAAAACAGGATGACATCGATGCCAGCATTCCGCAGGCGCTCAGCAATAATCATGGCAGCAGTCAAAGTCTCGCCACCCTGGTGAATGACAAAAGCATCGCATTGAGCCTGAGGTTCTGGCAAGGAACCAGAAACTTTCATTAATTCTAGGACGCGCTCCATGCCCATGGCCCAACCGCAAGCTGGAGCAGCTTTACCACCCATGCGCTCAATCAAAGGGTCATAACGACCACCACCAGCAATCGTGCCCTGAGCACCTAACTCTTCGGTAATCCACTCAAAAACAGTCAGGTTGTAGTAATCGAGGCCACGTACCAAGCGAGGGTTGATCTTGCAAGGAATGTTATTTGCCTTGAGTAATGCCTGAACTGCGTCGAAATGCTTGAGTGACTCTTCACCCAAGAAATCCAATAGCTTCGGTGCGCCTTCAATCAAATCCTGCATTGCTGGATTTTTAGTATCCAAGATACGCAATGGATTACTTAGCAAACGACGCTGCGAATCTTCATCTAACTGCTCTTTGTGTTTCTCAAAGTACGTTACTAAAGCAGCGCGATGTTCTGCACGCTCAGGAGCCTGTCCTAAAGAATTAATCTCTAGTCGTACACCCTTCAAGCCGAGTTCATCCCATAGGCGTTGGCCCATCAAAATGATTTCA
Source organism: Polynucleobacter sp. 35-46-11 (assembly GCF_002281105.1). Taxonomy (NCBI): domain Bacteria; kingdom Pseudomonadati; phylum Pseudomonadota; class Betaproteobacteria; order Burkholderiales; family Burkholderiaceae; genus Polynucleobacter; species Polynucleobacter sp. 35-46-11. The sequence continues at coordinate 3,139 of NZ_NCFJ01000049.1, read as the reverse complement.
GCATCAATATCCGGACCAGCAAAGCCCATCGCCTCAATACCAAATTGATGGAACTGGCGATAGCGACCACGTTGTGGACGCTCATGACGGAACATTGGACCTGTGTACCAAAGACGCTTTGGTCCTTCATACAGAAGATTGTTCTCAACTACAGAGCGAACTACAGCGGCAGTACCTTCTGGACGTAATGTGAGTTGCTCACCATTGAGGCGATCCTCAAAGGAATACATTTCCTTTTCAACGATATCTGTTACCTCACCAATGCCACGTTGGAATACGGCAGTCGCTTCAACAATTGGGGTACGCAAAAACTCGTAGCCATAGGCGCGAGTGAGATCACGCAAAACATGCTCTAAATGTGTCCACTGTGCAGCATCTGCTGGCAATAAATCATTCATGCCGCGAACGCCATTAATTTTTTGGATCTTTTGTGTTTTAGCTTGATCGGTCATGATGTACGTTGATATTTCGTAGTTATTCTTATTGTGTACTTAAACTTAATTTATTTCGGCGCGTAATTCAGATTCACATACTCATCCACAATGACCTGAAACTCTTGGGCAATATTCTCGCCACGCAAAGTCTTCACCTTGACACCGTCCACGAACACAGGTGCCGCTGGAGTCTCTCCAGTGCCAGGTAACGAGATGCCAATATTGGCGTGCTTACTTTCACCTGGGCCATTGACGATACAACCCATAACCGCAACATTCATTGCCTCAACACCCGGATGGGTTTTTTTCCAGACCGGCATTTGTTGACGTAGGTAGGACTGAATATTCGCAGCCAATTCTTGGAAGGTGGTGCTGGTTGTTCTACCGCAACCAGGGCAAGCAATCACCATGGGCGTGAAATTACGCAATCCCATGGTTTGCAAAATCTCTTGCGCCACAATAATTTCATTCTCGCGTGGGGCGCCTGGATCAGGAGTTAGCGAGACCCGAATGGTGTCACCAATACCCTCTTGCAACAGGATACCCATTGCAGCTGTTGAGGACACAATACCCTTACTGCCCATGCCCGCTTCCGTTAGACCCAAATGCAATGGGTAATCCGATCTTCTAGAGAGATCGCGGTACACCGCTACTAAATCTTGCACATTACTCACCTTGCAAGACAACAAAATTTGATTGGGGTTCATGCCGAACTCGACTGCTTTTTCTGCGGACTGTAATGCGGACTGAATCAATGCCTCAATCATCACCTCTTGTGCAGTCTTTGGAATTGGCAGCGCCGCATTCGCATCCATAATGCTTGCCAACAAGTCTTGGTCCAAGCTACCCCAGTTCACACCAATCCGAATCGGCTTGTCATATTTACAAGCGGCTTCGATCATTTGTGCAAATTGCGGATCGCGTTTAGCGCCCTTACCTACGTTACCTGGATTAATGCGATATTTAGATAAGGCTTTGGCGCACTCTGGATAGTCATTTAATAAAGTATGGCCGTTGTAATGGAAGTCGCCAATCAATGGCACCAAAACATCCATCTTGTCCAGTAGCTCACGAATATAAGGTACTGCTTCTGCAGCAGCTGGTGTGTCTACCGTAATGCGAACCATCTCTGAGCCAGCACGGGCCAACTCTTTAACCTGAATAGCAGTAGCAACTGCATCTGCAGTATCGGTGTTGGTCATAGACTGAACGCGCACTGGTGCGTCGCCACCCACTGTAATGATGTTCGTTTTCCAGGCAACCATTGCCTGACGTGTCGCTCTCTTAGGCGACGGGCCTAAAGGCAGCTTTGGGAGATTGCTAGATGAGTTACTCATGGGACTTGTTTTGTGAAATCAGTCGTCTAATCTTTTGAGCCATTGCACTGCGTGCTCAGGCTGATACTCAGGCTCAACTTCTTCATCTAGACTTTCAACATCATCAGCTTGATCGAGATTGATCTGCTTGTCATGCACGGCACGCTCGCGCACTCGGGTGCGATCAACTACATCACCTGCTAATTGGCCGCAGGCTGCAGCGATATCATCGCCACGAGTTTTACGAACTGTTGCCACCATGCCAGCATCTAACAATATGCTGGCGAAGGCATGAACGCGTTGGGCTGATGAGCGCTTTAATCCAGACTCTGGGAATGGATTAAATGGAATGAGGTTGATCTTGCACTTGATGTTCGCTAACAAGCGCACCAACTCTTTTGCCTGAATGTCAGAGTCATTGACACCATCGAGCATGCAGTATTCAAAGGTTAAGAAATCCCTTGGGGCAAAAGGTAAATACCGTTCGCACGCGGCAAGCAATTCTCTTAAAGGATACTTTTGATTCAGAGGAACGAGTTGATCACGTAGCTTGTCATTCGGTGCATGCAATGACACCGCTAAAGCTACCGGGCAATCTTGTGCCAAACGATCAATCATCGGTACGACGCCTGAGGTAGAGACGGTTACACGACGACGTGATAAACCATACGCTCTATCATCGAGCATTAAACGCAAAGCAGTCACGACGTTGTCATAGTTGAGCAAGGGCTCACCCATACCCATCAAGACCACATTGGAGATCACGCGACCTGTGTGTTCCCAGCCCGGCGTTGGGTATTTCTCAATACGGCGAACTGCATTCGGATCAGTGCGGAGCAAATGCTCTGCAAACCAGAGTTGGCCAATGATTTCACCGGCGGTGAGATTGCGGGAGAAGCCTTGATGTCCTGTAGAACAAAAACGGCAATTGACCGCACAACCAGCCTGAGAGGAGATGCACAAGGTGCCACGGTCATCTTCAGGAATAAATACTGACTCCACAGCATTGCCAGCTCCAACATCCAGTAACCACTTACGGGTACCGTCTGCTGCATGCTCATCTTTAATCACTGGGAGAGAGAGAACTTCTGCTTTATCGAGCAGCGTTGCTCTAAAGCTTTTTGCCAGATCACTCATGTCGTTGATGTCAGAAACACCACGTTGGTGTATCCACTGCATGAGTTGCTTCGCCCGAAAGGGCTTTTCATTCAACCCCGCGACATACGCTGCCATTTGGTCAGCGTCAAAATCTAAGAGATTTACGCGCGGGGAGGTCAATGCGCCTACTTGTGTATTAAATAGGTTGTTCGTTAGCAATCGTGAATTAACGATTGAAAACGTTCATGCCAGCGAAGAAGAATGCAACTTCGACAGCAGCAGTTTCAGGAG
>NZ_NCFJ01000393.1:0-2420 GCF_002281105.1 Polynucleobacter sp. 35-46-11 | reverse complement strand
AGCCAGATGTTGCCTAAAAAGCTTTACTAATCGAATTTAAAAGCTCTCCTCACCGAGAGGCTTTGAAACCCGCTGACGGTGAAACGCAGCGGGTTTTTGCTTTTGAATCAGCAGCAATTTATTAGATATTCAATACTGGGAAAAATGCCATGAGTCTGAAAGATCAAATCACTGAAGATATGAAAAATGCAATGCGTGCAAAAGAAGTGGCACGCCTTGGAACTATTCGTCTTTTATTGGCGGCCATCAAACAGCGTGAAGTAGATGATCGCATTGTGATGGATGACGCGAGCGTGATTGCTACTGTTGAGAAAATGATTAAGCAGCGCAAGGACTCGATCTCTCAATTTGAAAAAGCTAATCGTGATGATTTAGTCGCCATTGAGGCGGCAGAGATGACTATTCTCCAAGACTACTTGCCAGCACAATTATCTGATGCGGAAGTAGAGGCAGCGGTAGCTGCGGCAGTTGCTTCGACAGGCGCTGCTGGTCCACAAGATATGGGCAAAGTGATTGGCGTTCTCAAAGGCCAATTGGCAGGTAAAGCCGATATGGGTAAAGTTTCTGGTTTAGTTAAAGCTGCGCTGGCTAAGTAAGTTGAAGATAAGTTAAAACTAAATACTTTAAAAGCCTCACCCACTACTGATGGCTCTGATACCCCAATCCTTCATTGCCGATTTATTGAATCGGGTCGACATCGTGGATGTGGTTGGGCAGCACGTGAAGTTAAAAAAAGCGGGCGCGAACTATCAAGGTTTGTGTCCCTTTCATTCTGAAAAATCTCCTTCTTTTTCTGTATCGCCTACCAAGCAGTTCTATCACTGCTTTGGTTGTGGAGCTCATGGCTCTGCGATTAGTTTTCTCATGGAGTATTCCGGTCTTGGCTATGTAGATGCCATTGAAGACTTAGCGCGTTCTGCAGGATTGGATGTCCCGCGTGAAGAGCGCACAGCGAATGATGTTGCACGCCAACAGCAGACCATGGCATTAAGTGAGGTTATGAGCGCAGCTGCTGATTGGTATCGTCAACAACTCAAAGTGGCACCACGTGCAGTCGAGTATCTCAAGGGGCGCGGCCTTACTGGTGAGATCGCTAAACGTTATGCCTTGGGTTATGCGCCAGATGGTTGGCAAGGGCTTGAGGCAGTCTTTGGTACCTATGCAAATGATGAAGTGGCGAAGACTTTACTTGAGGGTGGCTTGCTTATTCAGAGTGAGCAGACGGAAAATAAGCAAACAGCTAAACGCTATGATCGCTTTCGTGATCGCATCATGTTCCCGATTCGCAATCCCAAAGGTCAGACTATTGGCTTTGGTGGGCGAATCTTGGATCAAGGCGAACCGAAGTATTTAAATTCTCCAGAGACGCCTTTGTTCTCTAAAGGTAATACGCTCTATGGATTATTTGAAGCAAGGCAAGCCATCCGCTCTCAAGAATATGTTCTCGTATGTGAGGGCTACATGGATGTCGTGGCACTGGCGCAGTTGGGCTTCCCTAATGCAGTGGCGACATTAGGAACGGCCTGTACTGCCAATCACGTGCGTATGTTGTTACGTCAAACTGATCGCGTTGTATTTTCATTTGATGGCGACTCTGCTGGTCAGCGTGCTGCACAGCGAGCATTGGAAGCATGTCTGCCATTGATGTCTGATGACAAAGAGATTCGTTTCTTATTTTTACCAACGGAGCATGATCCTGACAGTTATGTCCGCGCCTATGGTGCGCCTGCCTTTGAGAAGATCATAAAAGAAGCCATGTCGATTTCGAGCTTCTTCTTCAAAATTGCAAGTCAAGACCATGAGTTGACAACACCAGAGGGTAGGGCGCAAACCCATCATGCTGCAAAGCCTTTGTTGCTATCGATGCCACCAATTGCGCTACGTACACAAATTTTGCGCGAGTTAGCCATTCGAACAAATTCAACAGCAGCTGAGTTGGAGTCTTTCTGTGGATTGACGGTGGCGCCTGTACCAGTGCAGCAAGGTTCTTACTCCAGTACCAATCAGCGCGCGCCCAATTTCAACCAAGGCAATTCTGGCAACAGAACTCAAGGCGCTCCATGGCAAGCATCCAAGGGTTCTGCTAAGCGAGTTGCAATACAAAATATTGCGCCACCACAAGCACCAACCGATTTAGCTGAGCAGATGTTGCGGGTCTTGATTCAGTTCCCACATTTGGGAAAAGCCTTGGATGCCAACAAGAGGGCCCTGGCTTTGCAGGCCTCAGAATTGCGTTCAGCAAAAGCATTGGAGCTTATGAAGGATTTATTGGCTCAATGCGACCAGATTGAATTGATTCCTGGTGAGAATGGCAAGCCACCCGTAGTAGGTGCTGGCGCATTCGCTTTATTTCAGGAGCAATTATCCCGAAGTGAGTTAGCCCCGCTCTATGAGGTGTTGAGAAAGCGGGTAATGGGCTC
>NZ_NCFJ01000392.1:0-2421 GCF_002281105.1 Polynucleobacter sp. 35-46-11 | reverse complement strand
AAGTCTGCTGAGACTTTGCATACCTCAAGCCCATCTATGGATATTTCTAAAGCGAGTAACTTTGAGCGCTTTGTATTTGATCTGATGGGCAAAGATGGCAAGGTAACCGCTGGCATGTTTAAGCAAGTGGACGAAGCTGGTGGCTTTGATATTTCTAAAGATGCTGTCTTTAAAGACATTGCTAAGAATGGTTTCCAATCTGGTCGCAGCGCTCATGAGAACCGCCTTGAGACAATTCGCAATATTGACTCACAGTATGGCGTCATGATTTATACGCATACAGCTGATGGTGTGAAGGTAGCGCGCGAGCATTTGCAAGCAGGCATTCCGATGATTGTTCTCGAGACTGCCTTGCCTATTAAATTTGAAGAAACGATTGAAGTGGCATTGGGGCGTCCTGCAGAATGCCCACCGGCATTTAAAGATATCAAGTCAAAGCCGCAGCGCGTTGAAAATATCGATGCTGATGTCAATCAAGTGAAGAACTTCATTACTGCTCACCTTAATTAACTCAGAAATCAAGTGCCATGACTAAGCCTCCGATGTTGACTGCTCAGCAGGCTTTAGACCACCTGCTATCAAATGCAAAGGCTGTAGGTGAGTGTGAGACAGTCACTATGCAAGCTGCTCTCGGTCGTGTACTCGCTGAGAATGTAAATAGCCTCGTCGATGTGCCTCCACTTGATAACACGTCCATGGATGGTTATGCAGTGCGTAGTGCAGATACCCAAATTCCTGGAAGCATCCTCAAGATTGCCCAACGTATTCCGGCGGGATCTATGGGTACGCAGCTAGAGCCAGGCACTGCTGCCAGAATCTTTACTGGTGCCCCAGTTCCTCCGGGTGCTGATGCTGTTGTGATGCAGGAGGACTGCGCTATTCCAGAGGGTTCAACTGATCAAGTGCAGGTCAATATTGCACCAACATCAGGTCAATGGATCCGTCGCAGAGGTGAGGACCTCACTGCTGGCAAAACAGCTTTAAATGCAGGGACTTTTCTGCGACCGCAAGAATTAGGTGTTGCAGCGTCTGCTGGCCTAACGCATTTAAATGTGAAGCGTAAAGTCAGGGTGGCAGCATTTTTTACGGGCGATGAGCTTTCACTTCCTGGTGAGCCGCTCAAACCGGGCGGTATCTACAACTCCAATCGGGATACTTTACTGGCGTGCATTACATCCTTGGGCTGCGACGCCACAGACTTTGGAATCGTTCCCGACAGCCTTGAGGCTACGAAAGAAACCCTGCGCAAGGCCAGTAAAGATCATGATTTGATTATTACTTCTGGCGGTGTATCTGTTGGTGAAGAGGATCACATCAAACCAGCAGTAACTGCTGAAGGTAGATTGGATCTTTGGCAGATTGGCATTAAGCCTGGTAAGCCTTTGGCTTTTGGTGCTGTACGTAAATCAGATGACCAAAATAGCAATGCAGTTCCAGCAGAAACTTGGTTTATTGGACTACCTGGTAATCCAGTTTCTAGTTTTGTGACATTCCTTCTATTTGTTAGGCCATTCATTCTGAAGTTGCAAGGGCGAGATGCAGGCATGCCTCAGTCTTATCCCATGCGTGCTGACTTTGACTGGCTTAAGGGTGATCGTCGTAATGAGTTCCTACGCGTAAAAATCAATGCGCAGGGTGGTTTAGATCTATTTCCTAACCAAAGCTCTGGTGTGCTCACTAGCGCTTCATGGGGTGATGGTTTAGTGGATTGCCCGCCTGGGGCAACATTTAATACTGGCGATATGGTGAAGTACATCCCTTTTAGCGCTCTGCTTAGCTAAGTTAATCTAATACACAGCAAGCCCGAAGAAATCAGATTACGATCTCTATATGAAACTCGAATTACGATTCTTTGCCTCTCTGCGAGAAGGCCTTGGACTTTCTAGCGAGAGTATTACTGCTCCAGCAGATGTCAAAACTATTGCAGACTTAAGAGCTTATCTTGCTCAACGAGGAAACCCTTGGGCTGAGGTGCTGGCAAGCAGCAGGGTAATTCGTTGCGCCTTAAATCAAGAGATGGTGAGCGATTCCACTTCGCTAGTGGAGGGTGCTGAAGTAGCTTTCTTCCCTCCGGTTACTGGTGGCTAAGATGCAGAACGATTTCATCCGCATTCAAGAGCAAGACTTTGACCTCACTACTGAAGTTCAAGCGCTGCGCAAGAATGACCCTCGCGTAGGCGCAGTAGTCACTTTTGTTGGTACCGTCCGAGATATGAATGATGGCAGCCAAGTTAAGGGCATGACGCTAGAGCACTACCCCGGTATGACAGAAAAATCCCTAGAGGAAATCATTCGGCAAGCTAGGGGTCGCTGGGATCTGTATAAGACCTTAGTCATCCATCGAGTAGGACCATTGTTTCCTGAGGACCAGATTGTTTTAGTAGCCGTCACTAGCGCTCACCGTGGCGAAGCATTTGCTGC
>NZ_NCFJ01000391.1:0-2429 GCF_002281105.1 Polynucleobacter sp. 35-46-11 | reverse complement strand
TAGTCAAAATCTTCGTCGTTTTGGGTTTGCGTATCGTTGGTCATGATTATCCTTTGGGTGATGCTGCAGAATAGCAAAGAAACTGACCTTCGGACGATGACCTTGCCATTGGTGGGTAAGGACGCGTGTCGATGAGTCGTGTGATTGCTTTTTGTTTTTTATTGCTTGCTTCTGTATTGGGCTATCTACATATTGATAGTCGTCCAATTTGGGCTCCATTTGCAGTTGAACACCCAGTTAACGGTGCGCAGCAAGCAGACGATGTTCCTCAGGCAATCGAGGACACAAAGTCGGCTAAGAATATTAAAAATATTGCGTCACCAAAGATTGCGCAACCAAGCCTCAGGATCGATTGGTTGCCAGATACCGGAGCTCCCTCAGTACATGCTGCCTCTTTAATTGCACTCAAGGATGGTGCGATACGGGCATTCTGGTTTGCAGGGAGTCGTGAGGGTGCACCAGATGTGGTGATTAATACATCTGTGTTTGATCCTCAGGCAGCCAGGTGGAGTGCTCCAACTGTTGTAATGGATCGAGTTAGTGCAGAAAAGGGTCTGTCCCGTTACATTGCTAAATTGGGTAATCCCGTTCCAGCAAGAATGGCCGACGGTCGCATGCAGTTATTTTTTGTCACCGTATCGATTGGAGGTTGGGCAGGCAGTTCAATCTCTTCAGTGATCTCGGATGATGAGGGTTTGACTTGGGGTCGGCCTCAGCGCTTGATTAGCTCGCCCTTAATTAATCTGAGCACCTTGGTGAAGTCCCCGGCTGTCACATTTACAGATGGACGTTTGGGTTTGCCTGCTTATCATGAATGGATTGGTCGCTTTGGGGAGTTCCTCAGAATCGAGGTCAGTCAGGTTATTGATAAACGACGTATGAGCTCTGGTAGGGGCGCAATTCAGCCTGTAATTTTTGCTGATGGGCCGCAAGAGGCAAGCGCTTTTTTCCGTCAAACACGGCCTAGCTCCCAGCCAAAGCAAATCCCCGTCAGTGAAACCAAAGATGCTGGACAGTCTTGGACCGTAACAAAAGATCTCGAAATTCCCAATCCAAATTCTGCGCTTGCTGCACTCACTTTGGCTAATGGCACAAAATTAATGGTGCTGAATAATATTGAAGCAGCGCGTTATCGATTGGTAATGGTGATGTGTGAGCCAAACTCTACTCAGTGGCGAGTTATTCAGGTGCTCGAAGACGATGAGACTTTGCTCAATAACTTGCATCGAGAATTCTCGTACCCTTACTTAATATCGGCCAATGGTGAGGATGTCCATCTTGCCTATACCTGGAATAGACAAAAGATTAAGCATGTGTACTTTCCGGCTGTCTGGCTTAAATACGCTGTAAGCAGTCTTAAAGAAAAGGATACGCAATGATGGCGCCATATTTACAAATCATTGCATTGCTTGAAATGTCGCTTACTTGTGCGGTAGTGTTGATGATTCTTCTGCAAAAACTATCATCAACAGAGATCCCATTGTTAATTCGAGTGCTGATCGTTTTATTATTAGGCAATCTATTTTTCTGGCCGCTGGGAATGTCGCTTGAACTGCCATTGTCGGCATACGTCCGTGGCGTTACTGGTGAGCTTAGTATCGTGACGATGCTCTTGTTGTGGAGCTCCATACTGCCTGCTGCGCAAAAAACGCCGCTGGGATTTAAAGTGCCCTTGGCAATCATTGCAATTGTGTTTTATCCCTTAGCGCTAGGCCTTGGAATGTTCGATCCCTATGTATGGGGCTATGCCTCCATTGGATTCTTGGGTGCTGTCATGCTATTTGCCATTCTCTGTGGTCTGGCTGGATGGACCAAGGGTGTTTGGCTAGTTTCAGTTGCAATCATTGCTTGGGCAGCCCATTGGCATGAGTCAGCGAATCTCTGGGACTATCTCCTCGATCCTTTCCTGGCGATCTGGGCTCTCTTTGCCATCCCCAGCACAATTTATCAGAAGCGTCGTGAGAAGGCGCAATCAGGATATCTTTTTAGAGCGGGTTGATTGTCTATAAAGTAGGCATTGATCCTAGCGATGATGTGGGTGCAATAAAAAAAGGCCAGCTATAAGCTGGCCTTTTAACAACATTTGCGATCGGATTAAAGATTAATCAGAAATCTTTGATTTACGAATCAATGGACCCCACTTATTGAGCTCTGAATCAACTTGAGCCTTAAGGGATTTTGATGTGACTTTATCCATTGAAACAATGTCAATACTGGACTCATCAAGACGCTTTTTAATATCTGGATCTTTCAACGCGGCTTTCAAGGCTGCATTCACCTTCGCTATAACAGCTGGTGGAGTGCCTTTAGGTGCATAGATACCATGCCAGACTTTAACGTCAAAGCCTTTTAAGCCTTGCTCATCTAAAGTAGGAATGTTAGGCAAGCTTGGTAAGCGCTTCGGTGTAGTTACACCATAGGTTTTTACT
>NZ_NCFJ01000390.1:0-4050 GCF_002281105.1 Polynucleobacter sp. 35-46-11 | reverse complement strand
GTACCTAGATTATTTCTAAATCCTCATCATCAGCCTCAATATCAGCGCCTTCAGCAATTAGTTGATCTAAATACTGTGTGCGTATATCTCTTAGAGATTTTTTAGTTTCAGGGTCGAGAAGCCAAAAGCTCCAACCGTTTGTTGATTTGTTGCGGATGGAGTCACCAGCTCCGGATGGTGTTTTAAATATTTCATCACCAACCCCAATATCCCCATCCTCCAATATCACAGCCGTTACATCAGGGAATTTTGAATGGCTTGAATATAAAACCTGCCCTGACTGCAATAAACCTGCACCCATGAGGTCTTGAACCGTTATTTTAATTTTGCTGGTTTCTTTTTTTGTTCTAACACTAGATTGGTGACCTAGTGGTACTGGCCATATAGATAGGATGTCATCAATCAAATCTTCTGTACGAGCATCTATCTTTTGCTCATCCCAAACCAAGCCAGCCTCATCGGTAACCGATCTGTTTAAAAATAAAACATCGCGCTGAAGTAGGCCGGCCCTCTTGCCCTCTTCGCTATCCCAGGGGCCATTTGATACTGAGCTGTTTAACTTGCTACTAAGCAATGTTAAGTTGCCAAGCTTATGAATTCGGTCGTTACGGTTTTGCTCGGTGTAACCGTTGGTTAATGGCCAATACCTATCCCAGCTTTGCGGCATGAGATGCTCAATTGCATAAGTGCCGCGGCGCACTCTAACGCCCGACATAGAAATCTGGTCGCCGATCCAGCCTCGACGGTAATCCTCGATTGCCTCTAGAACCATTCTTAATCTACCGCGCCCGATCTTTCTATAAACCATTAAATTAGAAAGTTCACTTCTAACTTCCTTATCATCTGGCCAATATGAACTATCACTGGTTTGATTTGAGAGAAATGTCTTGAGTGCAGAACTCAATTGCCCTTTTTGGGTTTTCTGAATGACCTTGATCATCTCAGTCATAATTTTGTTATAGGCTTTAGTTGTGCCCCTTACCAACATGCGCCTAATAAGCCATGACTCAATGATCTCTAAAGATGCATTGATATCGTTAAGGTCTATTTGATCTTGGTCTCTATCAAATATTGCCAATAGCACTGGCTTTACAACTTCCATTTCCATTGCTTTAGTGCGATATAGGAATAGGCCAATACGGTCTATAGCGCCCTCAAGCACATCACCCCTATCGATAAAATCTTTGTACTTAATTGATGCCGCATGAATTCTTTCTAATAAAGCAGGCATTGTCATAGGCTTCACATCGTAATCAGCAAATGACTTGAATCTAGAAAACACTTCTCTAGATACAATTTCTTCTGTAGTTTGACAAATCAGCCAATGATTTAAAAATATGGATGATCTTGGCGCCTTAACGCGACCAACGCTAATCTCCTGCTCCCAAAATCCTGTTTCAAACTGTTTCCAGTGATTGGAGTAAGAGCTTTCAATATCTGCACCCTGCTCTAATAGTCTTTGGAACACAAAATTCTTAATAAGATCTGCAGCAGTTAATTGTGATCCCCTCGCATTGAGGGTCTCAAAGATTTCTTGGGCGTTTTCACTAGCAGTTAAGTCGATCACCACGATCTGAAGTAATTCTCGCGTTGTACGCTCTATAGCCTTCACACGTAATTGTTCCGAAAAGAACTGATGAGCAAGCACTAGCTTTGAGTCTTTATTCTTGAGGCTCTGGTAAGTGGCTGGCATATCCATGGCCATTACTTCATTAAAGGCTTGACGATCTTTGTTGGTTGGCCAAACCTTAAATTGGTCCTCATTGTGATCGCAATATTCTTTAGGATTTCTAATAAGCAGTTCTAGCCTTTTTGATGCATCAACCTCTCCGACTAAATTAATTTCAGCATGCAGTGAATCAAGCAGGATTTGCAAAGTAGTTAATCGTTGCTGGCCATCAATAACCGTTCTTTGCTGGAGATTTCCGGTTGGATTTTGAATCTGTTGAAAAACTACCGCGCCCAAAAAATGGGGTTGCTGCTGGTCTGGGCTAGCTAATAGTCGATTTGCCACCCTTTCCAAATCCTGCCATAAGGGCATCCATTGGTTTTCTTGATTCCATACATATGGTCTCTGAAAGAGCGGTACCAGCAACCTCTGGGGTTGCATAAAGATCTGCTGCGGAGTTCTAACTTGTGTATCCATATTCTCAACCCACTACTGGGGCTCTAAATTAACTAATTTGTTGGTCTTATTAGCATATTAAGGCATTAAAAATTACCCCCAATATTTGAAATTAGCGGGATTTTTCCAAAGCCTAAGCAGGCTCATCCCATGAGCCTCACCGGCTCTAATCTTTAAAAATACAACCTAAAGACACTCATATGAAATATCTACATTTATTACTGCTAGCCACTCACTTGGGGCTATTTCCCCTCCCATCCCAAGCGCAGGTCATGACTCTTGAGAACTCGCCGTACAACATGGAAAACAGCCAGTTCAATATGGAGAATTCACCGCACAACATGCGCAATAGTCCCTACAACATGGATAACAGTCAATACAACGTTAATTCTAAAAATGGGGTTTATGACAACACAGGGAATCGCATTGGTTATGAGGTAAAAGCCCCCAGCGGGGTGACCAACTACTTTGATAACAGTGGCAACCGTATTGGCTACACACCATCAAAGAGATAGCCCATGTTGTCTAGTGCAATTATCCTTAGCCTTATCCTACCCTTACAGATCTATGGTGTTGGCGCGCATTTTGAGCCCTTTATTGTTAAGGCCACGATAGACGCTGCAGTTATTGCTGGCGCACCCTCATCTAAGGCTGCCAGGAAATATGCCTTACTAAGTCAAAGGCCTGAATTCCTGACCTCAGAAACATATCAAGCCTCCGAGACCGTCAGCTGGAGACGGCTCTACTTTAGAAAGTATTTTCCAAGCTAGCCATAGACCTTCAAGGCATCCGTCAATTTAGATTCGATGGCATCTCTTAGGGATTTTGGCCCCAAAACCTCGACATCCGCGCCCTGCCTCAAAATATCTAATAGCAATTCACGTTCATCGCTATAGGGAATGCTTAAGACGAATGAACCGTCATCATGTATCTCGCCCTTTTGGTCTGGGTGCCATACTTCCTTGGCTACCCATCTTGCCCTAAAGGGGCTAAATTTTAGTTTGGCAATCTGGTGTTTAGTGCCGGCAAAAATCCCATAACCAGATTCAAGCTCAGCTCTTAAATCAGCCTCCTCAATGGATACCGCTGGTTTATCCAATAGAGTTACAGCCTCCAAAGCATCCATACCAAAAGTTCTTAAATCATCCTTATTATGGCAAAAGGCATCCAAGTACCAGTTATCTCGGTAATAAACCAATCGCTGCGGCGAAATTTCCCGCTCTGTTAACTGATTGTCTTGCCTGCCGTAATGCGTGATTTGCAGTCGCTTCCTAGCCAGTAAGCCATGGGCAACAACTTCAAAGAATTTAGTTGGCGTATTTCGCCTTGCAAGCGTTGTTACTCGAATTCTTCTCGATACCTCTCTGGCTGAATAATCCCCCTTCTCCAGGAGCTTTTCCAGTCTCTCGCGAATGGGGTTTACTTGTGACCCAATCAAGCCTTCCGGATCAATGCTGCGGAGTAATTCAATCACCGAAAGTAGGGAATGAATCTCAAACTCGTTAAGCCATAGACCTGGAAGAGCGCTTAGGTTCTCTCCGGGAGTATTTTGTAATACGTATCCACCCAAGTCAGAATCCCAGGCAATTGGCGCGCCCAAACGATCTCGTAGATACTCCAAATCACGTCTAAATGTTGCTCTCGAGATTTCCAGCTCTTTTAAAAATTGCTCGGTAGTCACCAATTTACGATCACTAAGCATTTTTTGAATCTTATAAAAGCGCTCGGTTCTATCCATTGCCATTCCCATAAATGCAACATTTGTAATTAATATTATTTTCTATAAGCATAGTCTCATGGGGTGACTCTGGCTCAGATCAACAATGAATTCTTAATCAACTACACAAGGATTCATTATGAAAAAGCTGCGTTTATATACAGTATTGGCTGCCAGTATCGCTGCAACCTCAATTGGGAGTGCCCAG
>NZ_NCFJ01000048.1:0-14078 GCF_002281105.1 Polynucleobacter sp. 35-46-11 | reverse complement strand
TGCCGCGGTAATGGAACGCCATGTCGCCAGCAAACCTCCAGTAGCCGATTCCGAAGCTGAAGATTAGACAGGGATTCCGGTAAACGGGTAAAAAAAAGGGACTTCTGGGTACTGCGACCTCACACCTACAGTGTTTTCATCGGCCAGACCCAGTACCCCTGGGTGAAGGCGAATAAATCCCTCATCTACTAATATAGGAATACGTTGTGTATCCTTGTTTTTACTCAAATAATGTATCAGATGAACCTGCTCAACTGGCGGTATTAGGGCATCTAGAAATATTAAGTCAGGTGCAATGGAAACTGCTTTCATGAGGCCTTCTAGGCTATCCACGGATACTTCCATTTCTACTTTTAGTTGCCAGCATTGAATAGATTCGATTAATTCATGGCTATTTTCCACTCGCCTAAATATCCCCATGGCAATACAGTTTTGAGTGGTCTTTTGTCGCATAGCCCTTTTGCGGCGAGCAAGCTGCTGATCAAGTGAGCTTGCCAGGATACGGCGGTGACCCCCACGAGTTTTCCAGGCGATTAATTCTCCCAATTCAACCATTTTCTGGACAGTGCCAAGGGACACCTGCAGTACTTTTGCGCTTTGGCGGGTGCTTAGATATTCCAAATCAGGGGTAATTGCTTTCATATGTCCTTAATCTCATTAATTCATTTGAAGATTTAGAGAATACGAATCAACTCTTGGGGAATCTGTCAGGAGCGGTTTAAATCAGAGTAGGAAAATTCTTATTCGGGACTCATATGGGCAAATACCCCCAAAAGCCCCAAAATCAGGGAAAGCCCTTTATGAATCAATGGGTAATCGTGTTAAATTAGCACCGTTGTATGAGTATTCGCACAGATCAATTCGTAAAGCGGTTTAGCCGTAGAGCGAATGGTTTTAACCACAGTTTTTATTCGGGAAACCCGATGAAAGGTGAGCATCATGATGCAGGATCAAAGAGATAACTCCTATCTCTTCGGCGGAAACGCCCCATACGTAGAGGAACTCTACGAATCCTACTTGCACGATCCGGCTTCTGTAGCTGATCATTGGCGAGACTATTTTGATAATGTGAAGCAAATTCCAGCGGTCGATGGTTCATCTAGAACTGATGTTGCTCATGGACCTATTGTTGCTTCATTTGCAGAGCGCGCGAAGCAGGGCCCCATTCGTACAGTGTCCGCCGATTCGGCCGACTCTGCCATGGGTCGCAAGCGCGTTGCCGTTCAACAGTTGATTGCGGCGTATCGTAACGTCGGTAATCGTTGGGCGGATACTGATCCGTTGAAGCGCACAGAGCGTCCAGATATTCCTGAATTAGATCCGGCCTTTTATGGCTTTGGTGATGGCGATATGGATATCGTCTTTAATACCAGCAATACCTTCTTCGGTAAAAACGAGATGACCTTGCGTGATTTATTGCAAGCATTGCGTCAAACCTACTGCGGCACTTTGGGTGCTGAGTACATGTTTATTGCTGACCAAAAGATTAAAAAGTGGTGGCAAGAGAGATTGGAATCAATTCGCTCAACCCCACATTTCAATGTAGATCAAAAGCGTCAGATTCTTGATCGCGTAACCGCGGCAGAAGGCTTGGAGCGCTACCTCCAGGCTAAGTATGTTGGTCAGAAACGCTTTTCACTCGAGGGTGGTGAAAGCTTCATCGCCTGTATGGATGAGTTAATCCGTGAGGCCGGCGCCAAGGGCGTTCAAGAAATCGTCATTGGTATGGCTCACCGCGGTCGTCTCAACGTACTGGTAAATACTTTAGGCAAGATGCCTACCGATTTATTTGCTGAGTTTGAGCACAAGGGCCCAGAGACCTTGCCTGCTGGTGATGTGAAATACCACCAAGGTTTTTCAAGCGATATTTCTACCCCGGCTGGTCCAGTGCATTTGTCATTGGCATTCAACCCATCCCATTTAGAAATCGTGAACCCAGTAGTAGAGGGTTCTGCCCGTGCCCGCATGGAGCGTCGTGGAGATATGCTGGGTGAGCAAGTGATGCCCGTACTAGTGCACGGTGATGCGGCAATCGCAGGCCAAGGAGTCATGCAAGAGACTTTGGCTATGGCTGAAGTTCGTGGCTATTCCACTGGTGGCACGATTCACATTGTGATTAATAACCAAATTGGTTTCACTACATCGGATCCACGCGATTTACGTTCAAGCTTGTATTGCACCGACATCATGAAGGTGATTGATGCGCCGGTATTACATGTGAACGGCGATGATCCTGAGGCAGTGGTGTTGGCAACGAAGTTGGCGGTTGAGTTCCGCAGCTTGTTCCACAAAGACGTTGCAATTGATATTGTTTGCTTCCGAAAACTCGGTCATAACGAGCAAGACTCTCCAGCAATGACTCAGCCTTTGATGTACAAAATCATTGCCGCTCATCCTGGCACACGCAAGCACTATGCCGATAAGTTAGAGGCTCAAGGTGTATTGCCTGCCGGCACTGGCGATTTAATGGTCAAGGAATACCGCGCCGCCATGGATGCGGGCAAGCAAACTTCTGATCCAGTGTTGAGTAACTTCAAGGGCAAGTTTGCCGTAGATTGGTCACCATTCTTAAATAAGAAATGGACTGATGAAGCCGATACCGCAATTCCATTAACTGAGTGGAAGCGCTTGGCAGAGAGAGTCTCAACAGTCCGTGAGGGTTTCCAGGTTCATCCACTCGTTGAGAAGGTGCTAAAAGATCGCGCAGCTATGGGTCGTGGTGAAACGAATATCGACTGGGGTATGGGTGAGCACATGGCTTTCGCATCCTTAGTAGCAAGTGGTTACCCGGTACGTTTGTCTGGCGAGGATAGTGGTCGCGGAACGTTTACCCATCGTCATGCGGTACTTCATAACCAGAGCCGTGAGAAATGGGATGAAGGGGTCTATATTCCCCTTCGACACATTGCTAAAGATCAAGCACCATTCTTGGTAATTGACTCGATTCTGTCAGAAGAGGCTGTGCTTGGTTTTGAATACGGCTACGCTGCAGCTGAGCCTAATACCCTGACTATCTGGGAAGCGCAGTTTGGTGACTTTGCTAACGGCGCTCAAGTAGTGATTGACCAATTTATCGCTTCAGGCGAAGTGAAGTGGGGTCGTGCAAATGGCTTGGTCATGATGTTGCCTCATGGTTACGAAGGTCAAGGACCAGAGCATTCATCTGCACGTCTTGAGCGTTTCATGCAGTTATGTGCCGACACCAATATGCAGGTGATTCAGCCAACGACTGCTGCGCAGATCTTCCATGTATTGCGTCGCCAGATGATTCGTCAGTTCCGCAAGCCGCTGATCTTGATGACACCAAAATCACTGTTACGCAATAAAGAAGCTTCTTCCCCGTTAACCGAGTTCACTAAGGGTGGTTTCCAAACGATTCTTCCAGAGCGTGATGACAGCATCGACGGTAAGAAGGTGACTCGCTTAGTAATGTGTTCCGGTAAAGTTTATTATGATCTCGCTAAAACTCGTACCGAGAAAAAACTTGAAGATGTGGCGATTATTCGTTTGGAGCAACTCTATCCGTTCCCACACAAAGCATTGACTGCTGAGTTGAAGAAGTATCCGAACCTAGAAGAGGTTGTGTGGTGTCAGGATGAGCCGCAAAACCAAGGCGCTTGGTTCTTTGTTCAGCACAATATTTTGGAGAACATGTCTGAAGGCATGAAGTTGGCATACGCAGGTCGTCCAGCATCAGCTTCACCAGCTTGTGGATATGCCCATCTCCATCAAGAACAACAGAAGTCTCTTCTTACTGCAGCATTCGCAAAACTAAAGGGTTATGTCATTACGAAGTAATCGTAGACGTTGCTCAATATACAAATACTAAATAGGATTAATCATGGCTATTTTTGAAGTTAAAGTTCCCCAGCTCTCCGAGTCAGTAGCAGAAGCTACTTTGTTGCAATGGAAAAAGAAAGTCGGCGATGCCGTTGGTCAAGATGAGATCTTGATTGAAATTGAAACCGACAAAGTAGTATTAGAAGTTCCAGCACCATCTGCTGGCGTGCTTACAGAGATCGTGATTGCTGACCGCGGTACTGTTGTAGCAGAGCAGTTGATTGCAAAGATTGATAGTACTGCAGTTGCTTCTGCAGCTCCTGTAGCTGCAGCTGCCCCAGCCCCAGCAGCTGCTCCAGCTAAAGCTGCCCCTGTAGCGAAGTCATCTGGCGCAGTTGCTGCACCTTCTGCTGCAAAAATCCTCGCAGAGAAAAATCTCGACGCTGGTCAGGTTTCTGGTTCTGGACGCGATGGCCGTATTACTAAAGGCGATGCATTAAATGCTTCTGCCGGTGGTGCAAAATCTGCTGCCTTGCCAAGTGCACCGTTGCCGATGGGTGATCGCCCAGAAGAGCGCGTGCCAATGAGCCGCTTGCGTGCTCGTATTGCTGAGCGTTTGCTTGAGTCCCAAGCAAACAATGCCATCTTGACTACATTTAATGAAGTCAACATGGCTCCAGTAATCGCTATGCGTAACAAGTACAAAGATCAGTTTGAAAAAGTCCATGGCGTGAAGCTAGGTTTCATGTCTTTCTTTGTTAAAGCTGCTACCCATGCTTTGAAGAAGTTCCCATTGTTGAATGCTTCTGTTGATGGTAATGACATCGTCTACCACGGTTACTTTGACATCGGTATTGCAGTTAGCTCACCACGTGGCTTGGTAGTTCCAATTCTGCGTGACGTTGATCAAATGAATTTGGCTGATATTGAGAAGAAGATTGCTGAGTTTGGCGTTAAGGCTCGAGAAGGCAAGTTGTCATTAGAGGATTTAACTGGCGGCACATTCTCGATCTCTAACGGTGGCGTATTTGGCTCCATGCTTTCAACTCCAATTATCAATCCTCCACAGTCTGCAATCCTAGGTATTCATGCAACTAAAGAGCGTGCAGTGGTTGAGAATGGTCAAATCGTGATTCGTCCGATTAACTACTTGGCTTTGTCATATGACCACCGCATCATTGACGGTCGTGAGGCAGTTCTAGGTCTGGTTGCTATGAAGGATGCACTGGAAGATCCTTCACGCCTCCTTCTTGATTTGTAATAAGGAAGAACATGAGCCAATCATTTGATGTATTAGTAATCGGCGGTGGCCCAGGTGGCTACATCGCCGCGATTCGTGCCGCACAATTAGGCTTCAAAGTTGCCTGTGCTGAATCGAATGCTTACGACGATCCAAAGGGTGAGGTCCGCTTAGGTGGAACTTGCTTGAACGTTGGTTGCATTCCTTCCAAAGCCCTGTTGGCCTCTTCTGAAGAATTTGAGAAGATTAGTCATCATGTTGCTGACCACGGTATCACCGTCGGATCAGTGAAACTTGACTCAGGCAAGATGATCGCTCGTAAGGATGCGATTGTGACCAAGATGACTGCTGGTATTCAGTTCTTGTTCCGCAAAAACAAAATTACTTTGCTAAAGGGGTATGCCTCTTTTGAAGGTAAGGGCGCAGACGGATATCAAGTCAAGATTGATGGCAAAGATAAAGAAGTGGTTACGGCCAAAAACGTGATCATTGCTACTGGATCAAAAGCGCGTCACTTGCCAGGTATTCCTGTCGATAACGTGTTGATTAGCGATAACGAAGGCGGCCTGAAGTTTGATTCCATTCCGAAGAAGCTTGGTGTGATTGGTGCTGGCGTAATCGGTTTAGAGTTGGGCTCTGTATGGCGCCGTGTGGGCTCTGATGTGACTATTCTTGAGGCGCTCCCAACTTTCTTGGGTGCCTGCGATCAAGGTATTGCAAAAGAGGCTCATAAGATCTTTACCAAGCAAGGCCTCAAAATGAATATGGGCGTTAAGATTGGTGAAGTGAAGGCCGACAAAAAAGGTGTAGTTGTTAATTACACTGATAGCGAAGGTAAAGCTCAGAAATTAGAGTGCGATCGTTTAATTGTTTCTGTTGGTCGCGTTCCGAATACCGAAAAACTAGGCCTCGATAAGATTGGTCTCAAAGTGGACGAGCGTGGCTTTATTCCAATTGACGATCACACTTGTGCAACCGCAGCGCCTGGTGTTTATGCAGTGGGTGACGTGGTTCGTGGACCGATGTTGGCACATAAAGCGGAAGATGAAGGTGTGCTTGTTGCTGAAACAATCGCAGGTCAAAAGCCGCACATCGATTACAACTGCATTCCTTGGGTGATCTATACCGATCCAGAAATTGCTTGGGTTGGTAGAACTGAAGAGCAGCTGAAGCAGGCTGGCATTGCATACAAAGCAGGTCAGTTCCCATTTGCTGCTAATGGTCGCGCCTTAGGCATGGATCGTGCCGATGGTTTTGTCAAAGTTTTAGCCGATGAAAAAACAGATGAAATCTTAGGCGTTCATATCATTGGCCCAAATGCTTCTGATTTAATTGCTGAAGCAGCTGTAGCAATGGAATTTAAAGCGGCAGCTGAAGATATTGCTCGTATCTGTCATCCACATCCAAGTCTATCGGAAGTGGTTCGCGAAGCAGCATTGGCGACGGATAAACGTGCGTTAAACATGTAATTGAAAGCATTAGAGTATTACCATCAAGAGTTAAAAGCGCGCGGGTATCAAAGTGATCCCGCGCAGCTTGCTGCTATTGAGCGCTTGCAGCGCTGTGAAGATGAGTGGATTGCTTATAAAGAAATTCGTAGCAATGGCTTAAAAAAGAAACTCTTTAAACCAAAACTCCCCCGAGGCGTCTATTTATGGGGTGGTGTTGGACGTGGCAAATCTTTTTTGATGGATTGCTTCTTTGCGGCATCCCCTTTGGAAAAAAAGATCCGCATTCATTTTCATGAGTTCATGCGAGAGGTTCACCGCGAGCTTCACGAGCTATCTGGTATGGCTGATCCGCTGGATGAACTATCTAAAAGAATTGCCAATAGATATCGACTCATCTGTTTTGATGAGTTTCATATCAATGACATTGCGGATGCGATGATTCTGTATCGCTTGCTCACCGCGCTGTTTGAGGATCGCGTCCAATTTGTCATGACTTCAAATTACCAACCCAGTCAGCTTTATCCAAATGGCTTGCATCGTGATCGTTTATTGCCGGCTATCAAATTACTGGAAGAGCAACTTGATGTCTTAAATGTAGATGCAGGCAATGACTATCGTCGCGTACAGATGGCTCAAGTTCAGGCTTATCTCACACCAGTTAACGCCGCAACTCACGCAATATTGATGCAAATGTTTCAGACCCTGATTGGAAATCAAAAAGAAACGATCCGCCCAGTTCTCCGTATTGAATCTCGTGAATTAAGACCCCTGCATATGGCTGAGGGAGTGGTTTGGTTTGACTTTCAGACCCTCTGCTGCGGTCCTAGGTCTCAAAATGACTATTTGGAGATAGCCAACCAGTTTCATACAGTTATTCTGTCTGGAGTACCTTATATGCCCCCTAGAATGACCAACGAAGCCCGTCGTTTTATTTGGCTGATTGACGTTCTATATGACCATAAGATCAAATTAATCATCTCTGCAGAGGTTCCTGCGGTGGATTTATATACCGAAGGCCAAATTACCAGTGAGTTCTCTAGAACGGTTTCCCGCCTGATTGAGATGCAATCCCGTGACTACCTAGATGCACCTCGCCGGGTAATTGATACCAGCTTGACCTAAAATAAGGTCATGATCAGCAATTCCAGCCTAAACGCCGATTTACACTGTCATTCCGTTGTGTCCGATGGAACCTTAACGCCTGAGCAGTTGGCTGAACGCGCCCATGCGAATGGCGTTCGTTTGTGGGCTCTAACGGATCATGATGAATTGGGTGGTCAAGAGAGGGCCCAGGCTGCCGCAAGCTCACTTGGGATGGACTACTTGTCTGGGGTCGAGATTTCAGTGACCTGGATGGGTCAGACTATTCATATCGTTGGCTTGGGAATTGATGCCGCCCATGCAGGAATTCTAGAGGGCTTGCGATTAACCCGTGAAGGTCGCGGTAATCGCGCCAAGCAAATGGCTGAGCAATTATTAAAGGCCGGCATACCTGGTGCTTATGAAGGCGCTCTCCATTTTGCTGGCAATCGGGACCTTATTTCACGTACACACTTTGCACGATTTTTAGTGGAGCAGGGCGTATGTCGGGACACTGAGCAAGTCTTTAAAAACTATTTAGTTGAAGATAAACCGGGTTACGTGCCGCACTTGTGGGCAAGCTTAGATGATGCCGTTGCTTGGATCAAAGGGGCTGGGGGTGCTGCGGTCATTGCGCATCCTGGCCGTTACAAGCTGAGTGCCATGCAGATGGATGAGCTCTATAAGCACTTCAAAGAAATCGGCGGTATGGCCATTGAGGTGATTACTGGTAGCCACAGCCCCAATCAATATCAAACCTATGGCAAGATTGCCCAGCACTATGGATTCTTAGCTTCTCGAGGCTCGGATTTTCATGATCCCGAAGAGAGTTATATTGATCTGGGCACATTGCCTCATTTGCCAGACCACTTAACCCCGGTATGGTCCCTATTTCACTAACCGATTTCTCCTATTTGCTTAATAAGTTTTAATTACCCTTAAAGAATAAAGATCAAGATGTTTGCAGAACGCGTTCTCTCTGGCATGCGACCAACTGGTAGCTTGCACCTCGGCCATTACCATGGTGTTTTAAAGAACTGGGTTCGCTTGCAGTCCGAGTATCCCTGCTACTTTTTTGTAGCAGACTGGCATGCGCTAACGACTCACTATGAAACCCCAGATGTTATTGAGCAATCCGTATGGGACATGGTGATTGACTGGTTGGCTTGTGGCGTTGATCCAAACCAAGCTACTTTATTTATTCAGAGCAAAGTGCCTGAGCATGCAGAGCTATTCTTATTGCTATCTATGGGTACTCCATTGGGCTGGTTAGAGCGGGTTCCAACCTACAAAGACCAAATCGAGAAACTCAAAGAGAAGGACTTGCAGACTTATGGTTTCTTAGGCTACCCCTTATTACAGGCTGCCGATATCCTAATGTATCGAGCGCAGTTTGTTCCGGTAGGCGAAGATCAGGTACCACACGTTGAGATGACGCGTGAAGTGGCGCGTCGTTTTAATTATCTTTATGGACGTGAACCTGGTTTTGAAGAGAAGGCGTTGGAGGCTGTTAAAAAATTGGGTAGCAAGCGTGCCAAGATGTACGCTGAATTGCGTGTCGCTTTTCAGGAGCGAGGTGATGATGAGGCACTAGAGCAAGCTAAAGCATTGCTGCAAGAGGCGCAAAGTCTTTCGATGGCTGATCGGGAAAGATTATTCGGTTTCTTAGAAGGCGCTCGCAAAATTATTCTGCCAGAGCCACAGGCTTTGTTAACCACTGCATCGCGCATGCCAGGTATTGATGGGCAGAAGATGTCTAAGTCTTACGGCAATACGATTGCCATTCGTGAAAAGCCTGAAGAGGTGATTCGCTCAATTCGTACGATGCCAACCGATCCTGCTCGGGTTCGCAGAACCGATCCAGGCGATCCTGCGCGTTGTCCCGTGTGGCAACTCCATACGGTCTATTCAAGTGAAGACACCAAAACCTGGGTTCAAAAAGAATGCCAGTCCGCAGGTATTGGCTGCTTGGAGTGTAAGCAGCCCGTGATTGATGCAATTCTTGCTGAGCAGCAACCCATGTTCGAACGTGCCCAGAAGTACTTGGATGATCCTAGCTTGTTGCGTTCCATTATTGCGGATGGCTCTGACAAGGCGCGCAAGGTTGCTCAAGAAACCATGCGCGAGGTCCGTGAATCGATGGGCTTAGCGTACGATTAAGGTCGCCCCTTGACTGCAATACATGGTGTGATCGCAGATGCCTCTCCTTGGGTAAGGCGTTTTGCCTTAACTATTCCCAGGCATGGGTTGGTTCTTGACCTTGCTTGTGGTGCTGGGCGACATACTGCTTTACTAGCTTCTTTGGGCCATCAGATTCTGGCGGTTGACCAAGATATTTCCATGGTGGAATTACTTAAAAGTGACTCTATTCAAACTCAAGAGCTAGATCTTGAGGGTTCGGACTGGCCTTTGCTGAACCAGCAGTTTTCAGCCATTGTGGTGACTAATTACCTCTACCGCCCATATTTGGATGAATTGCCCAAAATATTGGCTGAGGGTGGCGTTTTAATCTATGAAACCTTTGCCGATGGGAATGCTGAGTTTGGCAAACCATCAAACCCTAATTTCTTGCTTAAACCAGGGGAATTGCTTGCTTTGGCGCAGCGTTCAGGCCTGAAAGTGATTGTCTATGAGGATATTTACCTTGATCAGCCTAAACCAGCCATGGTTCAGCGGATTTGTGCTGTAAAAGGGCATTTAAAAGGGTACGTTCCGTTACAATTTGGTGGTTAACATTCAGATAAATCAGACACATTCAGTGACCAATACAACACAATCCCAAGCTAGTAAAAAGCCTATCGTAGGTAGCATGCCCGCCATTGTGACGCCGATGTTCGAGGATGGAAGTCTGGATTTTCCGGCCTTACGTTCCTTGTTGGATTGGCACGTTGCCGAAGGCTCTGATGGAATCGTCATTGTTGGTACGAGCGGAGAGTCACCCACAGTTTCTGTAGAGGAGCATTGTGAGCTGATTAAAGTAACCGTCGACCACATTGCTGGACGTATTCCAGTAATCGCTGGTACTGGTGGAAATTCCACTACTGAGGCAATTGAGTTAACCAATTTTGCCAAGTCGGTTGGTGCTGATGCCAGTCTTCAGGTGGTTCCTTATTACAACAAACCGACTCAAGAGGGCATGTATGCCCACTTCAAGAAAATTGCGGAGTCGGTAGATTTGCCCGTGATTCTATACAACGTTCCCGGTAGAACTGTTGCTGATCTTGCTGGTGAGACTACCGTTCGTCTAGCAGCAGTGCCAAGCATTATCGGTATCAAAGATGCTACCGGTAGCATTGAGCGTGGCACTTTATTGCTGGCCGATCTCAAGCGTGCTGGACATGAAGATTTTTCTGTATTTTCAGGCGACGATCTGAGTGCGGCAATGCTGATGCTCATGGGTGGCAAGGGTAATATTTCCGTAACGGCAAATATCGCCCCACGTTTAATGCATGAACTATGTCAAGCAGCGATGTCTGATGATGTCATTAAGACGCGCGCAATTCAATATCAATTACTGGCTGTTCATAAAGCCATGTTCACTGAGGCAAATCCGATTCCTGTGAAATGGGCTCTGCACGAAATGGGCAAAGTCACTGCGGGAATTCGTTTGCCTTTAACCCCTTTAAGCGTTGCTTTGCGTGAACCTTTGAAGACTGCAATGAAACAGGCTGGCTTACTATGATGAATCTGAAGCAACTCTTGCGCCAACATTGTGCAACCTTATTAATCCTTTCTTTTGCAAGTTTTACTTTGCTTGGATGTAAGTCTGTAGGAACAAACGATACGGTTGATTACAAGTCTGCTGGTGCTGTTCGTGGGCCTAACTTGTCTTACCCACCAGATCTCATCACTGCTCAAGCAGATCGTCGTTATATCGTTCAAGATGGCTCTGCCACGATGTCTGAATACAATGCCGCAGTAAAAAAATCTGTGCAGACTCGCAAGAATGTCATGACTGGCATTCCAGGCATGCGAATTGCTCGTGATGGTGAGCGACGCTGGTTGGTGGTTGAAAAGCCGGCCCCAGAGCTCTACCCACAAATCAAAGATTTCTGGCAAGAGAATGGTTTCCTATTGGTAATTGACTCACCATCAACCGGAATCATGGAAACAGACTGGGCTGAGAATCGCGCCAAGATTGCGCAGGACTTTATTCGCAATATTGTTGGCGGCGCCTTAGATTCGATTTATGACACTGGTGAGCGTGATAAGTACAAGACCCGTCTTGAAGTAAGTAAGCCTGGTGAAACCGAGGTTTACATTACCCAACGCGGCGCTATTGAAAAATGTACAACGGATGGTACCGGCGCCTGTATCTCCACTATTTGGACTGCCCGCCCAAATGACCCTGAGCTTGAAGCGGCATTCTTAGCTCGTTTAATGGAGCGCTTGGGCATGACGCAAGAAATGGCCAAGGCTCAGGTTGCAGTACCACTGGGCCCAAAGACGCCAAAAGCGAAGCTGGTTCAAGAAGGTGTTAATACTGCCCATATTGAAATGGCTGCAGGCTTTGATCGCGCATGGCGCGACACAGGCCTTGCTTTAGATCGTTCCAACTTTACTGTTGAAGACCGTAACCGTGCTAAGGGCGTTTACTACGTTCGCTATGTCAACCCTAAGGACTTGGGTGATACCAAAGGATTCTTCACAAACCTGTTTAGTAGTAAGGACGACTCTAGCTTGAAGGCAAAGAAGTATCTCGTAGTGGTTAAATCTACTGGTGATAATTCTTCAAGCGTTTATGTTCAAGATGCAGATGGCAAACCAGAAAATACCGCGGCTGGATTCCAACTCTTAACTTTGCTAACTGAGCAAATGGCTAGGTAAGCATTTGGACTAAAAACTTAGCTAATAAAAAAGCCGCTTTTCAGCGGCTTTTTTTCTTCAAGAAGAAGATTACTTCTTAGCGTCAGCAGCTGGAGCAGCAGCAGGTGCAGCAGGTGCAGCAGCAGGAGCGTCAGCAGCTGGAGCAGTAGCAGGTGCAGCAGGTGCAGCTTCTACAGGTTTTGCTTCTTCTTTTTTACCGCAAGCGGCCAAAGCGATTGCCAACATTGCTACGAGTGCTAGTGACTTCTTCATTTGTAATTTCCTCTTAAAAAATTATCATTAATAACCGGTTATTAGTACAAGGAAAGTACAGGGTTAGCCCCTAGGTACTTTCCAGTGTTCATTATAGCCATCTCCCAATATGGGGTTAAAAAACTAGCCAGCCAGCGTCAAAGGCTTCAAAAAGGCTATTCTTCGACCCAATTTTCCCTATAGTGCCCTTAAATTGCCTACTTGCAGCTAGCGATTGCCAAGCGGCTTGTATCAAGGTGGGTTGATTGCTAGTCATATCTTCACCATTGCAGTAAATCACGGTGCCCAAGGCTAATAGCCTTGTTTGGGGGTGCGGATGCAGAGCTTGCTTGGTAAGCTGGCGCTTAAATTCTTCGGGTGAGAGATTATTTGCCATGCCATCAAAACAGGCTTGAGGTTTTGGTTCGCTAAGATAGGCGGTTATGCCGGGAAGAAATGTCTCTACGCGATCCAGTTTTAAATCCTTTAATTTTTTAGCCACCTGCTCAATGAGTTCGTCTGGAAGCTGTTCTGAATCATGAGTTGCGCTTTGCTGGGGATCGGCAAAACGTTTTTCTAGATCAGGAATATCTTCAAGTGATTCAGCTAGACGCCAGAGGCCTTCTTGTAATAATTCTTTATAACTTTGCGCCCTAAAGCCAACGGACCAGGTTTGGCAGCCTGCATCTAGGGCAATGCCATCATGGGCAATATGGGGTGGCAGGTAAAGCATATCGCCAGGCTCTAGGTCCCACTCCTGTTCAACTTTAAAGTCCCGCAAGATCTTCAAAGGAAGATTGGGATTCAAGCTTAAATCCTTTTGTTCGGAAATACGCCAGCGCCGACGACCTGACATCTGAATTAAAAAGACATCATAAGAATCAAAGTGGGGGCCAACGCCGCCACCGAGACCGGCAATACTAATCATCAAATCATCTAAGCGTGCATTTGGAATGAAGCGAAACCAGGAAAGGACTTTGGCAGCTGCAGGATGTTTTGCCTCCATACCTTGGAGCAGAAGTGTCCAGTCCGGCATCTCGAGAGAAGGGATAGATTTTTTCTTGAATGGACCGTTCGAAAAAGTCCAAGGCTTGGATTGAATTAATCTAGGCTCAACCGAATCATCACCCGCTATTTTGTATAAATCTTCCGGGGATATTGCGCTGCCTAGAGGCTCCCCTATTTGTTTTGCAAGCTCAAAGGCGGGGATGGCACCGCGTACTAAAAGTGGCCTCTTATGCCAGTAGGATTTCATGAACTGCTGAGGGCTATTTCCACCTAGAAGAGCCCAAGGGCGACCTAGGGGGAGGTTTTGGGGCGCCTGCGGCGGATCGTAGGGCTTGCTCAAGTAAAATGCAGTCATATCAGTAAGAAGCTGTTTAAAACACAATGTTGAATGAATTACGCATGAAGATCGAAAAAAATACCGTTGTATCCCTGCGCTACAAATTAACTGATGCGCAAAACAA
>NZ_NCFJ01000389.1:0-3334 GCF_002281105.1 Polynucleobacter sp. 35-46-11 | reverse complement strand
CCTCACACTTAAAACCCGCGCATATACGGCCAAAGACGCCCAAGAGATGAATTCACTGCTTCTGGCGCAAAGTGAAGATCTGGTCAACAAGCTGAATGACCGCGGCCAGAGAGATATGATCGATTTTGCACAGGAAAATCTGGACAAGGCAGAAATGAAGGCCAAGGAAGCCGCACTTGCTGTCGGTAAGTACCGAAATGAATTCGGGGTAATCAACCCGGAAAAACAATCGACCATTCCCTTGCAACAAATTGCCAAACTGCAGGATCAACTCATTGCCACCCAAGTGCAGATCATGCAGATCGAAACCATCAGTAAAGGCAACCCACAATTGCCATCGCTTCGGCAGCGAGCAATCCTGCTTAAAGATGAAATCGCGAAGGAAACCGCCCACGTTGCCGGTGCAGGCGCCAACAATAAATCACTGGCCAGCAAGGCCGTGGAATTCCAGCGCCTCTCACTGGATAGCGAATTTGCAGACCGCGAGTTAGTCAGCGCCATGGCATCGCTCCAGCAGGCGCGCACCCAGGCACAACGGCAGCACATCTACATCGAACGAATCAGCGAACCGAATCTTCCGGATGCCTCAACCGAACCCAAACGACTTCAGGATATACTCGCGACACTTTTACTCACCCTTATCATCTGGGGAATTGTAAGCATTCTAAATGCAGGTGTACGAGAACATTATGACCGTTAAGTCACAGCCATCTTTTATGGAACAATTACGCATTCAACGTCGCGTAATTTGGGCGCTCACTCTACGTGAAATGATAACCAGATATGGACGTGAAGGGCTAGGAATTATCTGGATAATTGCTGAACCCGCATTGTTTATTATTGGAGTAATGTTAATTTTTTCTGCAGGTGGTCATACAGAATTTACAAGTTATCCCACCCTACTTCTATGGCGCAACGGAACTAACCGTGTAGTCAAGGCCGTGGATATCAATAGGGCACTACTCCACCACCGCCCGGTTCGGCCACTAGACATAATTTACTCCCGTATTTTACTTGAGTTCGCAAGCGCCACCGCCGCATTTGTAATCCTCTATTTATTTTTTGTGGCACTAGGCATTTGCCACTGGCCGGCAGATTTACTGACCATGATTATTGGCTACTTTATGGTCGTATGGTTCTCTTTTGTTTTTGCACTATTTATGGGGGCTTTAGCAGAAATAAGCGATGGAATTGAGCGAGTTTCGCACATTATACTTTATTTAAACTTACCATTTTCTGGTGTATTTATCACAGCAGCAGCCGTGCCGCTTCCCTATCGCGAATATTTATTGATGTTCCCATTGATAAATTGCGTGGAATGGTTTCATCACGGATATTATGGCGAAAGAATGGCCACATACTATAATCCACAATATACGATTATATCTCTACTTGTATTAACGTTTTTTAGCTACCTTCTAACTAATATTGCCAATCGACGCGTTCAAAGCACTTAGCGGATTAGAACATGCTAGTACTAAAAAATATATGCAAGTCCTATCCCATACACCATGGCCGCTCCGAGCGACTAATCTTGGACAATATCAACTTTAAAGTTAAACAAGGTGAAAAATGGGGCATTCTCGGACGTAATGGCGCGGGCAAATCCACACTGATTCGTGTGATCAGTGGCGCAGACATTCCGGCTTCTGGCACAGTGACGAGGAATATGTCGATATCATGGCCATTGGCATTTGGCGGTGCCTTTCAAGGCAGCCTGACGGGCCGAGACAATGTCAAACTCATCACTCGCATCTATGACATCGACTTTGATCAAGCCATTACAATGGTCGAGGAGTTTGCCGAATTGGGCCCCTACCTCAACGAACCCGTTAAAAGTTACTCATCGGGCATGAGTTCACGCCTGGCCTTTGCCATCTCAATGTCAATCGAGTTTGATTGTTTTCTGATTGACGAGGGCATGTCTGTTGGTGATCATCGTTTTCATCAAAAATGTAATGTTGAACTGTTCGAAAAAAGAGGTGACCGGGCCATGATCATTGTTGCGCATCAAACAGACATCATTCGACAGCATTGCGACCGGGCTGCGGTTTTAGAAAAGGGCAAGCTTGTTGTTCACGACACGGTTGAATCAGCCATAACTGCCTATGAGTCACTTTAGGATATGAAGCTTCAATCCAAATCGGACATAGCAAAACTGGTGTGCACACAATGACCCAAAAGATGAAAACACTTGCGGCGATATTTTCAGAACATCAAGGAAAACTTTCAGACAAGTGGTCGATCTACATTTCGGAATACGAACGGCTATTTAAACCCTACCAGAGCAGAGCCATCCGACTACTGGAAATTGGCATACAGAATGGTGGCTCGCTCGAAATATGGGCCAAATACTTTTCCAAGGGCAAAAAATTAATCGGCTGCGACATCAACCCCGATTGCAAACTGCTTTCCTTTGATGATCCACGCATTGCCCTGGTTGTCATGGATGCGAACACTGACGATGCAGAACACAAGATCGTATCCTACACGCCCGAGTTCGACCTGATTATTGATGATGGCTCGCATCGCTCCAGCGACATCGTCGCAACCTTTAGCCGCTACTTCCCCTATCTCAAGATCGGCGGGCTGTTTATTGCCGAAGATCTACACTGCAGTTACTGGCAGGATTTCGAGGGTGGGTTGTTTCGCCCCTACTCCTCCATGGCCTTCTTCAAGCAACTCGCCGATGTCATCAACCATGAACACTGGGGAATATCTAAAACACGCGCCGAACTAATCAACGGGTTCAACAAAGAATACGGAATAGAACTCGACGAAGAGAATTTATCGTACATTCATTCGGTCGAGTTCATAAACTCCATGTGCGTTATCCGCAAGGCAGAACCTAATGCCAATATTTTAGGGACACGTTATATCTCTGGTCCAGATGCTAAAGTTTGGGATGGTGCACTACTACTACTACATGGCAGCACACCCACAAAACCCGACCAGCAAATGAATATTTGGGCACAGCCACAAGTCACAATAGCTGATGAACTAGCCCTCCGGTTACATGACATTGCGCAGCTGAAACGAGACATCACCGGGATGGAAAACCGGATAGAAGCATACAAAACTGAAAGTAAAAACAGCCAGATAGAGCACGAGGAAATCAAGCAACAGCTGCAAATGCAAATTGCCGCGCAACTCCAGCGTGAAACACTGCATAACGAACAGTTAAGCAAACTGCAGGCTCAACTGAATAATGAAAAACTAGTACTTGAACAAAAAAATCATGAACAGATCCTGCAATTGCAGCGTGAACAGGCAGAGAGTGAATGGTTAAGCAGTGAACGAAATAGCGCACTAGATGAGCGCCTTCAAATTATTC
>NZ_NCFJ01000388.1:0-2452 GCF_002281105.1 Polynucleobacter sp. 35-46-11 | reverse complement strand
TTGCTTATTTTTTAGTTATTCTTTATTACTACTTGCTCAGGCGCAAACGTAGATCAGAGCCAAATAGGGTTTGATCGATGATTTGCCAATCCTGACGTTGATCTAATGCCCCCAAGGGTGAAATGTTTGCCATGCCAATACCATCACCTATAAAGAAGGGGGCGTAGTAGAGCAAGAGCTCGTCAACACAACCCTCTCTCAGCAAGGATCCATTCAACTTAAATCCAGCCTCAACATGGATTTCATTCATGTGGCGCTCTTTTGCTAAATACGCAAAGAGTTTTGGCAAATCTACTTTGCCATGAGCATTAGCCGTCGCAATCACTTCAACACCAAGAGCCTCAAATGCTGCAGCTTTTTCTTTTGTATCCGCAGAATCTAAAGAAGCGCACACCAGAATCACTCCGGATTGATCTAAGCGACCAAGAATCTTTGCATTGAGTGGTGTCTCCAGTTTAGAGTCCACAATAATTCTCCAAGGCTGGCGCTCCGTTTGAACATCCCTCACATTCAGAGTGGGATCATCTTCTTTCACAGTGCCTACGCCCGTCAGAATGGCGCAGGCTTGAGCACGCCAGTGATGTCCGTCGGTTCTTGCAAGCGGTCCCGTGATCCACTGACTTTGCCCATTTGGAAGTGCAGTTTTTCCATCTAAGCTCGCAGCAATCTTCATCCGCACCCAAGGCAAACCGCGAGTCATCCGAGAAATAAATCCCAGATTGAGTGCTATGGCTTCCGTCCCTAACAAACCACAGCGCACTTCAATTCCTGCAGACTTAAGACGCTCTAATCCTTGGCCGCCTACCAAAGGATTTGGATCAGACATGGCTGCAATCACCATAGCCGGCTTTGCCTCAATTAAGGCATCAACACAAGGTGGGGTTCTGCCAGTATGGTTGCATGGCTCTAAAGTGACATAGATCGTCGATCCAGCAGGATCCAGTCCCTTTGCCCTCACATCAGCCAATGCCTGAACTTCCGCATGAGGTCCACCCACTCTTTGGGTGTAACCCCGACCAATCACTTTTTCGTCCTTCGCGATCACGCAACCCACCCGCGGATTGGGATTGGATAAATAGAATGCCTTTTGAGCTTCAGCCAAGGCCTCAGTCATCAATTGGTGGTCAACAGCGGTGTACATGGGTCTATTAAAACCGATTGCGGGCTAGAGGAGCAAATTTACCTACAAACTATCTACAGGCTTTGGTATCCCGAAAAGGATCACAAATGCGCCAGCGACCACCACTACCCAAAATCAGTTGCCTCTCAAGACTGGCATCTTGCTCATGGCCCAGTATCAGGCGATTGGCTACAAAGCCTCCCTGGCCCGTTTTAGCAGCCCCCGCTGCATTAAACAGAATCCCTCTTTTTCCACTATGGGGGTCAATAAATTGCTTCCCCCCACCCTTAAAGTAAATGGGGGCTATATCCCCTTGAGAAAACCAATAGCGCTCGACACAGGCTGATGACGCCCGCTTGTCAGAACAGGCATTTTTCACCACCCACCCCTCATCCCAAAGCTTATCGGTAATGGGGGCAATCTGGATTGGAATACCCAGCATTAAAGCTTGTCCTCGCGCAAATTGCGCATGAACAATAAAACGTCGAGCGATAGTATCAATTTGTCGAACGGCCATATTATGTTGTAGCAGCGGCATTGACATGACCGCCATGATGGCAATCAATAGCACCACGGCCATTAACTCCAGCAAGCTGCCGCCACTTTCCGTTCTGAAATAATTCACGTTTTTATCATTCATACTATTCATTCAAATCACCATTCATTCAAATTCTTGGCGCCAATTTAAGCGGGTAGCTTGTTTAGTTTTTTCATCCAGAAAAACCAAGATCTCGATGGTGGGTTTGTCTTTAGTAGAAATTAGCCAGAGATTTTTTCCGGCAGATTGAATATGGCAATCAGAGTGATTCAATGAAGCAATCCTTGCCAAGTTTTCCTGGCACTCTAAAAGTAATTCTTCAGATGCGATCAATTTCTTTCCCGCACTGGTAATAGCGTCAAGGCGAATGATTTCAAGTGCGACAGAACGCTCCAAAATCTGAATCAAGGACGAGATCAACATAAATAGAGATAAGACCCAAGCAATAATCACTAAAGATTTCTTGTAGAAAAAGTACGCTCAAATACCCGCTGAATCCTTGCTCCATCCGTCATCTCCAGCTTCACCTTGAATATTTTCGGCCCTTTATTGGATTGACTTATAGGCAGATGACCAACTTGAATAGGCTCGATCGATAATCGCTCCACACCATTCATTAAAGTAGTGTTTTGTAAGCGGCCCTGACGATCAAGAGACTGGCAAATGAGTGAACCGCCATTTACTCGGGCACCCTTAGGAAGGCTTGCTTGTCGATCAATAATGAAACCCTGTTGAGAAACATTATTCTTGGCGCGCTCTTTAGTAAT
The DNA here is from genome assembly GCF_002281105.1 of Polynucleobacter sp. 35-46-11. Taxonomy (NCBI): domain Bacteria; kingdom Pseudomonadati; phylum Pseudomonadota; class Betaproteobacteria; order Burkholderiales; family Burkholderiaceae; genus Polynucleobacter; species Polynucleobacter sp. 35-46-11. The sequence goes on along the minus strand of NZ_NCFJ01000388.1, from coordinate 27 downwards.
GGCATTTCCAATGCAATCAAAATTAAC
>NZ_NCFJ01000387.1:0-2457 GCF_002281105.1 Polynucleobacter sp. 35-46-11 | reverse complement strand
GAACAGGCCTCGCTAAGCGAGGCCTTTTTTATTCATGAAATTTATAGACGAAGCTCGTATTGAAGTCATAGCTGGCCAAGGTGGCGCCGGGAGTGCCTCCATGCGCCGCGAAAAGTTTATTGAATTCGGCGGACCCGATGGTGGTGATGGTGGAAAAGGCGGAAGCGTATGGGCAACCGCTGATCGCAACATCAATACGCTGATTGACTATCGTTACGCCAAAACGCACACTGCAAAAAATGGTGAGCCTGGTCGTGGCGCCGACTGTTATGGTCGCGCAGGCGACGATATTGAGTTGCGTATGCCAGTTGGAACCATCATTTCTGATTATGAAACTGGTGAACCGATTGCCGACTTAACCACGCACGGTGAGCGCCTTTGTTTGGCGCAGGGCGGTGTTGGGGGATGGGGAAATATTCACTTTAAGAGTAGTACGAACCGCGCTCCTCGCCAAAAGACGAATGGCAAAGAGGGTGAGCGTCGTAAGCTCAAGCTTGAATTAAAGGTATTGGCTGATGTTGGTTTATTAGGCATGCCCAATGCTGGTAAATCCACTTTGATCACCGCTGTGTCTAACGCGCGACCAAAGATTGCCGACTATCCGTTTACAACCTTACATCCAAATTTAGGTGTGGTGCGAGTAGGCGCTGAGCGCAGCTTTGTGATTGCAGATATTCCGGGATTGATTGAAGGTGCCGCGGAAGGTGCTGGCTTGGGCCATCGCTTTTTAAGACACTTACAGCGTACTGGTGTGCTCTTGCATTTAGTCGATATTGCTCCATTTGATGAGAATATTGATCCAGTGGCAGATGCTGTTGCTATCGTGAATGAATTGCGTAAGTACGATGAAGCCTTGGTTGAGAAGCCGCGCTGGTTAGTGCTGAACAAAGTCGACATGATTCCAGAGGAAGATCGTAAAAAAGTGGTTGCAGACTTTATTAAACGCTTTAAGTGGAAGGGGCCTGTATTTGAGATCTCCGCTTTAACTGGATTGGGCTGCGATAAGTTGTGCTATTCATTGCAAGACTATTTGGATTCTATTCGTAAAGATAGAGATGATGAAGATGAGCGTGCTGCTGATCCGCGTTATCAAGAACAAGCCCAGCCAGAAGATAAAACTCCAGATTAAGCGGTAGTCATTTGAGACCTGAATTTGATATGAGCACTCAGCAAGCTAAACGAATCGTAGTAAAAGTAGGTTCAAGCCTAGTCACTAATAATGGTGAGGGTTTGGATCGCGCTGCAATCGGTATGTGGGCAGAGCAAATGGCTGCCTTGCTAGCTACTGGGCATGAGGTGTTGATGGTCAGTTCCGGTGCGATTGCTGAAGGCATGCAACGTCTTGGCTGGAGTAAGCGTCCGCAGGAAATTCATCAACTACAGGCTGCAGCTGCCGTTGGTCAAATGGGCTTGGTGCAGGTCTATGAAAGTTGTTTTGCGCGCTTTAATTTGCGTAGCGCACAAGTGTTGCTGACGAATGCAGATTTGGCGCATGCTGAACGCAATGCCAATGCCAAGGCGACTTTAGATACTTTGCTAAAGCTTGGCGTTGTCCCCATCATTAATGAAAACGATACGGTTGTTACTGATGAAATTAAATTTGGTGATAACGATAGCTTGGCCGCATTAGTCACGAATTTAATTCATGCGGACTTACTAGTGATCTTGACTGATCAAGGCGGATTGTTTACTGCTGATCCGCGTCAAGATGCTACCGCCACTCTTTTGAGTGATGCTACTGCTGGTGATCCTGCCTTAGAAAAGATGGCTGGTGGTGCTGCAAGTGAGCTGAGTAAGGGTGGCATGTTGACCAAAGTATTGGCTGCGAAAGTTGCCGCTCAAACAGGGGCTGCAACTATCATCGCCTCTGGGCGCGAGCCTCAAGTTCTCACTCGCCTGCTTAATGGTGAAAAAATTGGTACTTACCTGATTGCTGCTTAAGCGTCAAAACCCAAGCAATGTTTTTTAATTAATCACGCCAAACGAGTTGGTGGGTTTTGTACCGCCTGTGAATCCATTTGGGTTCAGTGACTGAATAACGTTTTTGATACTCTTTTCTTGAGTATTGAAGTTGCAAAATGCTCCTTGAGCTAAAGCAGCTTGATAACGATTTGGTGTGTGGTCTTTGATTGGATTCCAGCTAGAAAGAGGGTTTTCTTTCCAAGTATTGGATTCAAAGGTGCCATAGAGTCGCCATTGGAAAGAGTCGCAACGAATACCTTCGTATTGGACTTGGCTGTTTCCATTGGGGCTAGTCAAAATAACGATGTATCTCGTGATGCCATCGTTGCCGATCAAAATGGAGTCAGTGTCGATTGCAAACTTGAAAATTGTTTGCTGTGAGACGTAAAAGGGTTGAATAGTTGATTTATTGGGAGGGTTCAATGGCATTGCTGTTGCACCTTCTTTGAAAACCATTGGTGCAAATGGGTCGACCCCGCTCTCCAGTGGATCACC
>NZ_NCFJ01000386.1:0-2457 GCF_002281105.1 Polynucleobacter sp. 35-46-11 | reverse complement strand
CAAGCAGAGTACGTCGAAGTTGATTTACGCGCATGTGTTTAGTTTCTATTCAAAGTAATTTGCAAGTATCTAAGCAACAATATTGATTAAGCGACCCGGTACCACAATCACCTTTTTAGGGGCTGCGCCGTTTAATGCTTTCATAGCAGGCTCACTTTGTAATGCCAAAGCCTCAATTTGCTCTTTAGTAGCATCCGCAGGCACACGAATATCACCGCGCAGCTTGCCATTAATTTGCAACATGATGGTCAGCTCAGTTTGAATCAGCGCAGCTTCATCCACTACAGGCCATGGCGCATCTAATAGCGTGCCAAAAGCTTGATCACACCCAATCTCATTCCAGAGGGCATGCGTCAAATGCGGAACCACTGGGTACAGCACTCGGATCAAAATACTTAAACACTCACGCAATACAGCAGGCCTCACTGTAGTCTTGTCGCCTAATTTCACAGGCTCTAAGACGTTCAGCATCTTCATTGCCGCAGAAACTACGGTGTTGTATTGACGACGCTGATAATCAAAGTTAGCCTGCCTCAGAATGGTGTGGACTTCACGACGCAATTCTTTTTCAGCATCATTTAAATCACTTGGCAATACTTCAGAGGCAGCGCGGATTGCATCAGCTTGACTGCTGGCATACATCCAAACACGGCGCAAGAAGCGTGAGGCACCCTCTACGCCGGCACTAGACCATTCCAACTGTTGCTCAGGAGGGGCAGCAAACATCACAAATAAACGCGCAGTATCCGCACCATATTGATCAATCAAAGCTTGAGGATCAACGCCATTATTCTTACTCTTAGACATCTTCTCAACGCCACCAATAATGACGGGGGCACCAGAAGCATCACCCCTCAATTTTGCGCTTTGAGGGCGGCCTTTTTCATCCAACTCGAGCTCTACATCCAAAGGATTTAACCAAGTCTTTTTACCGGATGCTTCCTCAGAGTAATAAGTCTCGTTAAGAACCATGCCTTGCGTCAGCAAGTTCTGGAAGGGCTCATCAAAAGTAATGAGATTGAGATCACGCATGACCTTAGTCCAGAAGCGTGCATAGAGCAAATGCAAAATCGCATGCTCAATACCGCCAATGTACTGATCCATCGGCATCCAGTATTCGTTACGCTCATCGACCATAGTCTTCGCATCTGGACCGGTGTAACGCATGAAGTACCAAGATGAATCTACGAAGGTATCCATCGTGTCAGTCTCACGACGTGCAGGCTTGCCACATTTTGGACACTTCACATTGAGGAAGTCAGCACGCTTATTGAGCGGATTGCCACTGCCATCTGGTACGCAATCTTCAGGTAACACTACCGGCAAATCTGCTTCAGGCACTGGCACAGCACCGCAACCAGGATTACTCTCATCGCCACAATGAATAATCGGAATTGGTGTTCCCCAATAACGCTGACGTGAGATACCCCAATCGCGCAAACGGTAAGTGGTTTTGATTTCACCAATGTCCATTTGCTCTAAGTCTTTTGCTACTGCATCAACCGCCTCTTCGTGCGATAAGCCATCGTATTTGCCACTATTGAGACAAACGACATCATCCTTCTGCGCATACCAATCTTGCCAGTGGCTAGTATTGAACATATCTGATGGGTTGCGCAAAGCGATCACTTGCTTAATAGGTAAGTCATATTTGAGGGCAAATGCAAAGTCACGCTCATCATGTGCAGGCACACCCATGACCGCGCCATCACCATAGGACATCAGCACGTAATTACCAACCCAAACTGGTACTGGCTCATTAGTAAGTGGATGCGTCACATATAGACCTGTGAACATACCTTCTTTTTCTTGAGTAGCAAGATCAGCCTCAATTACGCTACCGGTTTTGCATTTCTCAACAAATGAAGATAACTCTGGATTATTGATTGCCGCTATCGCTGCCAATGGATGCTCCGCAGCAACGGCGCAGAAAGTAACACCCATGATGGTGTCAGCACGGGTTGTAAAGACATATAGCTGACCATCTTGAACAAAATTACCGTTTGCATCAGCAATCTCATGCTTAAAAGCAAAACGGACACCGCGGCTTTTTCCAATCCAATTTTGCTGCATCGTCTTGACGCGCTCAGGCCAACCTAAATTATCTAGACCAGAAAGTAATTGCTCTGCATAGGCAGTGATATTGAAGTAATAGCCCGGGATTTCGCGCTTTTCCACCAAAGCGCCGGAGCGCCAGCCGCGTCCATCGATCACCTGCTCATTTGCCAATACGGTTTGATCGATTGGATCCCAATTCACGACTTGAGTCTTGCGATAAGCAATACCCTTTTCGAGCATCTTCAAAAAGAGCCATTGGTTCCAACGATAGTAGTCAGGACTACAAGTAGCCACTTCACGCGACCAATCAATTGCAAGACCCATAGCTGCCATTTGCTTTTTCATGTAAGCAATGTTGTCGTAGGTCCATTTAGCTGGTGGCACTTTATTCTGAATCGC
>NZ_NCFJ01000385.1:0-2463 GCF_002281105.1 Polynucleobacter sp. 35-46-11 | reverse complement strand
TCTACACGCTCTTGTTGTGTTTTGAATGTTTTGATAGTCATCGCCAGCCCGCAAGTAAGTGTTACTTAAAGTAATACTTGCAAATCTTACTCTAGCCACAAAGACCAGGGAAAGCTGTTTTTTCATGGACAGATTCGTAGCTCAAATGCCACGATCTTTGAAGCCTTACAGTCTCAACACAAAATGTGCATTAAGTGTTGAGAGGAATTTTAGGCGCTGTAAGTCATTGAATCTTGGAAGATATTTTGATCACCAAAAATTCCCATAAAAACCCGTCAATTTGCCATGGTATTGCCAATATCGGTAGGAATTGCTTTGATCTGAAAACACAATAGAACTAAGTAAATACTGTTAACGAGGAAAAACAAATGGCACAAGCTAGAACATTAAGTGATCAAGAGTTAGAACAGGTATTGGCATATGCAGCTAGCACCAAGCATGGGCTGCGGAATCAGACGATTTTATTAATGACGCATTGGGCTGGTATGCGTATTGGGGAAGTCGCAGCGGTGCGCTATGGCGATGTATTGGCTAGCGATGGCACGATACGCAGTGAAATAAAGTTGTCAGCCACACAAACTAAAGGCAGTAAAAGTAGGGTGGTCTTGTTATCCGAGCGTATGCAAGCAGCCATTGTCAAATATATTGCCCAATATCCTTGTGTTGATGCCAAAAAGCCCTTGTTTAAGACGCTGCGTGCCGATGGTTTTACGCCCAATACCTTAACGCATATCGTCAGCGGCTTATATAAGCAAGCGGGCTATGATGGCGCTACTAGTCATAGTGGTCGTAGAGGCTTTTTAACTCGCTTAAGTGAGAAGGGTGTATCAGTCAGAGTGATGATGCAGTTAGCAGGGCACAGCCAAATGAGTACTACACAGCGTTATATTGATACTAGGCCAGACATGCTGCGTAATGCGGTGGAGCTTATTTAGAGCGCGGATTGATTTTCTTGTATTTCAATGTCAGGCGTTGATAGATATCCTCAAAGTCGTATTTTGGGAGAAAAACTTTCTGGGAGCTGGGAAATTCGCCTCTAGCAGTATTCTCTGCAACGAGCTTGGCTTTAAGTAGATAACGGCTAGTCAGGATGTTGAGATTTACCTTGGCGTCACTATCTTTGCCCCTTTTCTTATCGACCTGAATATCCAGTTTGCTGAACTTTGCGCTAACTTTAGCTTGGAGCCCCAAACGCCACAGTGGCCAATCTTCGTGTTGGGCTTTTGCCATTAGCAATCTAAGCATGATGAATAGAGGTTCTGAACGGAGGCGCTGAACCGCCAAAGGTTTAGTTGATCTTTTGGCTTTATTTTGTACGGGTATTTTTTCAGCATCAATCAGCTTGGAGATGCGCTGCATTAATACTCGCTTTGGTAAACCCAGCGGAATGCCGACAATGATGGCAGGTGGTTGACCTTGGTTTGCTAGCTTCACTTCGAAATAGTTTCTTAACGATTTTTCAAACAAGGGCTCATAAGATTCATGTTTTGATATCCCAGCGATCTTGACGGGAACTGGCTTTTCAAAAGGTGAGCCAAATATGTGAATGCCTCTATTTGTCCACCAATCTTCTATGTCAATAGTGGTGACATCTCCAAACTCATCGTAGGTTTTTAAAACCTTATCAAATCCATTAAGTATTTCTAATTGCTGGACTTTGGTCAGGGCCGTCTCATCATCGCTATAGAGATCCAATGCCAACTTTTTCTGCTTGGCAGCGTCAATTGATTCGCTACGTATCAAATGTGCCAGCGCATAGCTTGGGCTAATTCTTAAAAACTCTAATAACAGCAGGGCGTATTTCTTAACGCCCATGGTAGACCACTCTTTGCTGGTTCGGTTTGGAATGTCTTTGCGAATATTCATACAAATATATTAACACTTAAGAGGTATCTAGTAACAGTCAATTTTTAATATCTGCTAATTGTCGCAGACTGGAGTCTCGACAGTATCCATGCATATATGTCCGCTCTTTAACAACTCAATCTGTAAACAGCCCGCGCCACCTGAAAGCGCACAGCTGTCGTATTTCCTATTTTTAGTAGTTCCACCTAATAGATACATCCAAACAGAAAGGCATTTATGACAATAGATATCAAACAAGCAGTTCATCGCGTGCTCTCTACAGCGGGCATTCCAATCAATCCAGTTGTGCTGAGTCCTCCACAAGCGGGTAATCCAATGTCGTTTTATCAGTCAATGGACTTTAGCGACATCGAAAAAGTCCAGGCAGGTTTAGATTCGTTCGTGCAGATGTTGGTTAATGGAAAGTGCCGTGCATTTGTAGTTTCTGGCCCGGCCGGATCAAGCAAGACAAGTTCCACCACAAGCCTACTCAAGCGCTATTCGCCAACCTCCTGTGTACATATCTCGGGAACGCTGTCACCAATCATGGTGTACATAAAAATGTACCGCCACAGTAATCCAGGTGAAGTAATTGTGCTGGATGACGTAGATAGCCTC
>NZ_NCFJ01000384.1:0-2478 GCF_002281105.1 Polynucleobacter sp. 35-46-11 | reverse complement strand
ATCAAGTTATCGAGCTATCCCGCGAAGCGGGTCACCCACTACAGTGCACTATGGAGGAAGCATGATTGCCCAGGAACTAGAAGTCAGTTTGCACATGGCGTTTGTTGACGCACGAGCTTCAAGACATGAATTTATTACGGTCGAGCATTTGCTTGCCGCCTTGCTGGACAATGCAACTGCTGTCGAGGTTTTAAAAGCCTGCGCTGTCAATATTGCGGAGTTACGAGCACAACTCAAAAATTTTATTAATGACAACACACCAGTTGTTCCTGGTAATGATGAAGTTGATACGCAACCAACCCTAGGATTTCAGCGTGTCATTCAACGCGCCATCATGCACGTGCAATCCACTTCAAATGGCAAGAAAGAGGTTACCGGAGCTAATGTGCTCGTAGCCATCTTTGGTGAAAAAGATTCGCATGCGGTGTATTTCTTACAGCAGCAAGGTGTGACTCGCTTGGATGTGGTGAACTTTATTAGCCATGGTGTACGTAAAGATCAAACTGAGAGCGTGAAGCCTGCTGAGGCTACTCAAGAGACCGAAGATGCTTCTTCTGGTGGTAAAGAAAGTCCATTGGAGCAATACACTCAGAACCTGAATGTTCTGGCTAAGCAAGGCAAGATTGATCCACTCATCGGTCGCGATAGCGAAGTTGAGCGCGTGATTCAGGTTCTGTGCCGTCGCCGTAAAAACAATCCGCTATTGGTGGGCGAGGCTGGCGTAGGCAAGACTGCAATCGCTGAGGGTCTAGCCTGGAGAATTGTCAAAGGCGATGTGCCTGAGATCCTAGCTGATGCCACAGTCTACTCATTAGACATGGGCGCTTTATTAGCGGGTACTAAGTACCGTGGTGATTTTGAGCAACGCTTGAAGAGCGTGCTGAAGTCTTTAAAAGACAGTACCCATGGTGTTTTGTTTATCGATGAGATTCACACCTTAATTGGTGCGGGTGCTGCATCGGGTGGCACATTGGATGCAAGTAACTTATTAAAGCCTGCACTCTCGAATGGCCAACTGAAGTGTATCGGTGCAACGACCTTCACTGAGTATCGCGGCATTTTTGAGAAAGATGCCGCACTGTCACGTCGATTCCAGAAGGTGGATGTGGTTGAGCCAACCGTTGATCAGACTGTGCAAATCTTGCGTGGCCTGAAGTCGCGCTTCGAGGAGCATCACGGCGTTAAATATGCTTCAGCTGCATTAGTGGCTGCTGCTGAACTCTCCTCACGCTATATCAACGATCGCCATTTGCCAGACAAGGCAATCGATGTGATTGATGAGGCAGGTGCAGCGCAACGTATCTTGCCGAAGTCTAAGCAGAAGAAAACCATTGGTCGTCCAGAGATTGAGGAGATCGTTGCGAAGATCGCTCGTATACCGCCACAGTCTGTAACTGTAGATGACCGTAGCAAACTGCAAACGCTGGATCGCGATATTAAGAGTGTGGTGTTTGGCCAAGATCCTGCCATTGAAGCCTTGGCGAGTGCTATTAAGATGACTCGCGCAGGTCTTGGCAAGATCGATAGACCAATTGGCTCATTCTTATTCTCCGGCCCTACCGGCGTTGGTAAGACTGAAGTTGCTAAGCAACTTGCATACATCTTAGGTATTGAGCTTCTACGTTTTGATATGTCTGAGTACATGGAGCGTCATGCAGTTAGCCGCTTAATCGGTGCGCCTCCAGGATATGTAGGTTTTGATCAAGGCGGTCTATTGACTGAGGCTGTCAATAAGAAGCCGCATTGCGTTCTCTTGCTCGACGAAATTGAAAAGGCGCATCCAGATATTTTCAATATTCTCCTGCAGGTCATGGATCACGGTACTCTCACGGATAACAATGGTCGCAAGACTGACTTTAGAAATGTCATCATCATCATGACAACGAATGCTGGTGCCGAAGCGATGCAGAAGTCGACTATCGGGTTTACCAATGCACGTGAGTCTGGCGATGAGATGGCGGATATTAAGAAGTTCTTTACACCAGAGTTCCGTAACCGTTTGGATGCGATTGTTTCTTTCAAGGCGCTTGATGAGACCATCATCATGCGTGTGGTCGATAAGTTCTTAATGCAGCTAGAAGAGCAACTGCATGAGAAGAAGGTGGACGCGACATTCAGTACAGCATTGCGTGCACATTTAGCTAAGCATGGCTTTGATCCACTCATGGGCGCAAGACCAATGCAACGCATCATTCAAGACACGGTTCGCAAAGCACTTGCTGATGAATTGCTATTTGGTAAATTAGCTCAGGGTGGTCATGTTGACGTTGACATTGATGCTGATGGCAAAGTTCAACTTCAGTTTGATGCCCCAGTAGTTCCGGGTAAACGTCCTAAAGTTGATGCAGCTCCTGTTGAGGAGATTTGAGGAAAATTAAAAAGCCACCTACTGAACTGACCCCCAAAAGTTGGACAGTTTAATTAGGTTAGCACGAGGGATTGAGTTCGGTAATTTACCGGGCTCAATCCCTTTAGTTT
>NZ_NCFJ01000383.1:0-2480 GCF_002281105.1 Polynucleobacter sp. 35-46-11 | reverse complement strand
TTTAATCGGAATATCGCCATGGTATTAAAAATTCCGAATGAAGGGGTTTTGAGCCATAAATAGCTCCTCCCTTAGCTGATGAATGCGCTCCTCAATCAGACGGTAGGCAGGCTTATTGGTTTTGGCTTGCAAGGAAAATATCCCATCAATTTCTTGGGCCGCTAAGGGGTCTACTTTTACGGTCGATTTATTGACAAATAAGGATAAAGAAAAATGTTTACAGTACTTTTCCATGGACTTAATTTTCTTACACTGTGCGGCGATATTTCGTAGGGAGATGCGTTTGGCCTTCTTGGGTAAACATCCTAAATATGAAGACTGATATTTTTGAATGAATAGTTGATCAGACGGAAGGTCAACTGGCAATTTGACCAAAATAGATTCATCGCTATAACGCGTAGTCCAAATATAGCTAGCTAATTCTTCTGGTTTTAAGCGGCTGATATCGGATTTATTGACCGAGCTTGGTCCGCAGTAAGTAATAGCAAGTTCCTTATGGGGTAGATTCAAATCTTGTGAAACAGACTGAAGCAATTGCCGCACAGAATCTTCATTTCCTGAAGAGTTAAAAAAGGCGTACATGGATTAGCCCTCCTTTTTCTTGCTGGAATACGGCTTATCAAAATCGATCAGCGGATAGGCATCGGCTACGTAGGCTGGGCCTTTCATAATCATCACAATAAGCGCCCCAAATCCAATTGTGAAAATTGCTGTGCAATAAAACACAATCAAGCTAATGACATAGATATCTACTGTACCGATCCAACGCTGCACCTCACTAACGCTACCAGCAATTGGAAATAATCTAGCCAAAAGCGATGGCAAACTAAGCCCCAGAAGTCCAAAAATAAATACCTGCGGAATGTGACGCAAAATCTTACGCTCTATCCCAGGAGCAACCTTAGGGTGATTCTTTAGCTTATTGAAAAATCGGCTCATCATGTCCTCGTTTCATACACACAATTATGGGACTGAAGGCCAACTGGTGTCATCTCAAATTTTGGCTTACTAGCCTCATAAGCAGCCTGAGCCTGCATAAAGCTATAAATACCTACAATCCATACTACACAAGCCAAAAGGCTTAATAGCAGACCACGTTTTAGACCTCTTGCTGAATACCAAGAATGATTCATAATGGCATGCCTCGACTAATAAGCCAGGCAATTAAACCCATCATGGCACCAATGTTGATATGCATTTTCAGATGCATCATATGTTTTGCTAAATTCATCATTACTCCCAACCCAATTTATGGTGAATCACCATCAACTCTTATCCAACATGGATAAACCATGCACCTAAACGGAACTAAGAGGCTGTAGGAGGGGCTCTAGAAGGAAGTCTGATCCAGGCAGAAAGTCTCTGAGGGGCTTGATATGAAAATTTCGCTTGCACTGTATAACCAAGAGGAGTTACAAACTGAAATGTGCTGAAGCTAGGTAATAAATAGATTGGCTGAACTAAGCAGTACGGGCAGTGACTACCCATAGCTGAAGACGAAGAAGGCTCATCATCACCGATGACCTGAGTCATCTTTGTGCCGTTGGTGCTGCAAATCTCAACTACAAAACCTTGGCCATTACTAGCCAAAGATAAAGCCTGTGAAACAGCAGGCGCAAGCGCACCCAACCAGATAGCCAAAGCAGCTATCCAGTGAACGAGCTTGCTGTGCTGAATTAAATGCATAACTAATAATACTTAAAATAATCTATTACCAGGTCATTGTCTTGGTATTGTCTTTAAACAAGGCTTCACCTGTTACCTTGGCGCCACCCATTTTGATGCCAGGCAATAAATCAGTTTCAGAAAAGCCGTAGTGCTTTAAGCACAGTGGGCACATAATCACTACTCCACCTTGAGCAATAATCTCAGCCAACATCTTCTGCTGTTCTGGATACTTGGCTGCACCGGATTTCACGCCAAGGTAAACCCCTTTATCGCTCAAGAAAACGCTTAATGGATGGCCAGCTGCATTCATATGCGATCCAAAGTTAAATGCCATCGTTGCACGATGTGGTTCATCACTAGTCAAGCTCACAAATAGCGGATCATTGGCACCAGCAAAAACTGATAGAGATAAAGTGGCTAATACTACAAGTACTGCTGATTTCAAGGTTTTTGTAAACATATCCAACTCCTTTTTTAAAAATAATGATTAATTTTCCTGATAAAGCACATACGTAATTTGATGCATATCAAATCATTTTTACTAGAACTTCATATTTGCAGAGACATAGAATGTTCTCCCCATTCCGGCAACTGCAGTTCCCCATGGGACCCCATTCATTGACATGGTATTTCCTTGACCCAGATATGCTCCGCCTTGCGGTAATGCATAAAGCTTGTTTAGTAAGTTTTCAATGCCAAAGTTCACACGGTATTTCTTATCGTCATATGAGGCGCGTAAGTTGTATAGCGAATAACCACCAGTAGCGATCTCATTTCTAACGGCATTGAGGTTTGTCTTAGCCGCTACAAAT
>NZ_NCFJ01000382.1:0-2481 GCF_002281105.1 Polynucleobacter sp. 35-46-11 | reverse complement strand
ATACCCCATGGTCCGTTATACCTGTTACTTGAGTACCAACGATCACTGCTGTATACCCAATATAAACCATCGTAGAAAAAATAATTCAGGCTGATACTTGGGTCATAATAAACCGGATATCCAGGCACCAACACCAAGCGCGGAGATACTGGTACGTGAATGCCAACATTCACCCCTACATGATCAGGGCGCGTGTTGTTAGTACACGAACTCAGCGTAACTACCGCCAATAAAGATAACAGCATCGTCAAATAGCGCATTTAAAACTCCTCATTGAGAATACGTATATTCTCATCACATAATCAATCATTTTATTATCCGGTATGCTACGAACTGCGCATACACGATTCAGGGTAATGCATTTACGGTCACCTTAATTCGTTGCACCTACATTCGTATTTAAGCGTCATAAGATGAACGTTCTTATCGAGTAAACGTTGACTGATATGCATGCCGCCATAGCCATAAGGGAAAGCCCCTAGGTGCTTGCACCCATTTACGCTGGCCTTGCAATTGATTAAATTGAACGCTTCGGTGACACGTAATTCCGAACCAACCATGAAGTGCCTTTGGTATGATTCGCGACTTCTCCCTTCAGTGTCACCGTCTTTTTTTGTGCGCTGCCGTTAATCGTTTCAAGCTTAAGCTTTGATTGTTTTTTGGAACGCCTCAAATTGCTTTACAGGCAAAGGCTTACTGAATAAATAGCCTTGAAACAGCTGACATCCGTGCTCTATCAAAAACGCCAATTGCTCTTCGGTTTCCACCCCTTCGGCCAGCACTTCCAAACCTAAGTTTTGGCCTAGATTAATAATCGTGTGCACGATACTGGTGTCTCTATCGGTACGAGAAATATCACGTACAAAAGATTGATCAATTTTCAATTGCCCCAAGGGCAGACGTTTTAAATAAGATAATGATGAGTAGCCAGTGCCAAAATCGTCCAAAGAGAACCCAACACCTATGGTACTTAACGCGTTCATTTTGATAATAATGTCTTCAACGTTATCAACCAGAATACTTTCTGTGAGCTCTAGTTTTAATTTTTCAGGGTTAATGCCGGTGGCCTTTACTAATTGCAGCACCTGCTCTACAAAGTCCGACTGTTGATATTGCCTAGGGCTGACATTCACAGACAAACTCAAATGGCTGGTCGCCGGATTGTGCGCCCACAGCAATAACTGTCGGCAAGCACTGGCTAACACCCATTCGCCAATTTGCAGAATCAGACCCGAGTCTTCGGCAAGCTGTATAAAGTCACTCGGCATGATTAAACCACGTTGCGGATGATGCCAGCGAATCAGGGCTTCCGCGCCTATTATCTGTCTTGCGCGATCTAGTTGTGGCTGAAAATACAGCACAAATTGCTGCTGCAACACGCCATTGTGTAAATCACCTTCCAACGCCACACGCTCACGTAAAAACGCTTCCATTTCCGGATCAAAAAAGCGATACGCATTGCGCCCGGAATCTTTGGCTTTATACATCGCCAAGTCGGCACGCCTGAGTAATTCATCTACCGTCGTATTAGCATCTTTGCCAAACAGCGTGACGCCAATACTAGGCGTAGTGTGGTGCGTATAGTTGTTCAAATAAAACGGCTCTTCGAAGCTGCGTAGTATTTTTTCGCACACGATTTTCACTTGCAGCGTCGCCTCGTCAGGATTTTCATCCAGCTTATCGACAATCACCACAAACTCGTCGCCACCTAGACGACTCACGGTATCGCTGGCACGTACACAATTTACAATACGCCGTGCAACCTCGATTAACAACATATCGCCTATGTCGTGGCCGTGCGTATCGTTCAACGATTTGAAGTTATCCAGATCAATAAACAACACTGCGCCAGATTGCTGATTGCGCACGCTTGCTGCCAAGCGCTGCTGCAAACGGTCGGTTAATAACTGGCGATTAGGCAAGCCGGTCATGGTGTCATAAAAGGCCAGCTGCTGAATTTTCAGATCCGATTGTTTGCGTTGCGTAATGTCGCGCATCACCGCAACCCAATGCGTATGCCAGCCAGATTCGTCACGTATCGGCACAATATCCTGCTCTAGCCAAATTTCCTCTGCGGATTTTTTATACTGTATAAGCTCGGCATGCACCGGCTGCGCAGCGTCTAATGCTTGAGCGATTCTAAGCAACTCAGATGGCTGCGTGTTCTTACCATGTAAGATATTGGGCGACTTGCCGATGACCTCATCACGGCTGAAGCCAGTAATTTCCTCAAACGCATCATTCACCAGAATAATGCGCTGACTGGTGACGTCTGCCGACTCCGCCTCAGTAATCATCACAATGTCGTTCAAGCGTGAAATACCGCTTTCTAATAAACGCAAATGCTCCTGTGCCTGATGCCGCTCAATTGCAATACCCAATATGTGCGAACAAGCGCCGACAAATTCCAGCTCGTCTTCTGCGGGCGTATGCGGTAGCTGGTGATACACCGCAAAAGTGCCCAACACTTGATTATGGCTA
>NZ_NCFJ01000381.1:0-2483 GCF_002281105.1 Polynucleobacter sp. 35-46-11 | reverse complement strand
AAAGCCCAAAATTTGGGGTAAAGTTGTTCATATGCACCGTAAACGACGGGAAAGTCTAACAGTCAGTTTGACTCATCAGCCTGAATACTTCAGAACAGGCTCGGTAAGCATCCCCCGCCGTTTTTCAGATCGTTTTACACCCAGTTTCGTTATAGACCGTCAATGCAATCCGCTTGGCGGTTTTTTCTTTTAGGAGAGTCTGCATGCCATTGCCCCCAATCCCAACTCAAATTGCTGGCCAAGTAAAAATTAGTAGCAAAGACACTCCAAATTTAAAAAAGCGTCCTGCACCAGCAAAAACTGTTGTGATGGAAAGTCATGCTCCAGATTGGGTAACAGATGCAGAAGAGGACTTATCTGCCGCTGAAGTCGCCCTCGAGAAAATCAAAAGTGATCGCAGTCCAGTTGCGCCACGTCATGAGCGTGATGACAGGAAAATGGCAAGCGTCCCAGAAAAACCAAAGCGCATTGTTCGCACTGGTCCACCTAGCCTATTTGTTTTAGATACCAATGTACTGATGCATGACCCGAGCTCCCTGTTCCGCTTCTCCGAACACGACCTCTTCCTGCCAATGACCACACTTGAGGAGTTGGATAACCACAAGAAAGGGATGACTGAGGTTGCCCGTAATGCCCGTACCGTCAGCCGCTCATTAGATCAATTGGTTGCCGGCACCAGCGGTACATTAGATGAAGGTATTCCACTCAATAAATTAGGTAATCAGGATGTATCTGGTCGCCTCTTTTTCCAAACCAAGCTAACCACTGAATCATTACCCGAAGGACTGCCTGAGGGTAAAGGTGACAACCTCATCCTCGCTGTTGTGAGCGAACTCCAAAAGACACGCAAAGGTCAAGAGGTAGTTTTGGTATCTAAAGATATCAATATGCGTATTAAGGCGCGTGCTCTAGGATTGCCTGCTGAAGACTACTTCAACGATCAAGTGCTAGAGGATCGAGATTTAATGTATTCCGGTGTCATGTCTTTGCCAGCAGACTTCTGGCCCAAGCATGGCAAAGATATGGAAAGCTGGGCTGATGGCAAATCTGGCACGATGTTTTATCGCGTCACCGGCCCTTCAGTTCCAAACATGCTGGTCAATGAGTTTGTCTATCAAGAAAATCCAGATGGCTCCACACCTTTTTACGCGCAAGTAAAAGAAATTAATGGCAAGACCGCCCTCCTACAGACATTGAGGGATTTTTCACACCAGAAAAATAATGTGTGGAGTGTGACCGCGCGCAACCGCGAACAAAACTTCGCAATGAACTTGCTAATGAACCCGGATGTGGATTTCATTACATTACTAGGCCAAGCTGGTACCGGAAAAACCTTGCTAGCTCTAGCTGCTGGCCTTGAACAGGTGTTAGATAGCAAGCGCTATAACGAAATTATCATTACTCGCGCTACCGTTCCTGTTGGTGAAGATATTGGCTTTTTGCCAGGCACTGAAGAGGAAAAAATGCAGCCTTGGATGGGTGCTTTTGATGACAACCTTGAGGTCTTGCAACGTAATGAAGATGGTGGTGCCGGTGAATGGGGTCGTGCTGCTACCCAAGAATTGATTCGTTCACGCATCAAAGTAAAGAGTATGAACTTCATGCGTGGCAGAACTTTTGTGAGTAAGTTTGTGATTATTGATGAAGCGCAAAACTTAACTCCAAAACAAATGAAGACTTTAGTGACTCGTGCCGGCCCAGGAACTAAGATTGTTTGCTTGGGTAATATTGCCCAAATCGACACACCTTACTTAACTGAAGGCTCTTCAGGGTTAACTTATGTGGTTGATCGCTTCAAAGGCTGGCGTCATGGTGGGCATGTGACTCTAGCTCGTGGAGAACGTTCACGTCTTGCGGATCATGCTGCTGACGCACTCTAAGCAACTTCCCTCATGCCGCACTCTCATTGGGTGCGGCATTTTTATTTGCGCCCTCCTCTCATTGTCGGGGTGCAGCAGCTTTGGAGCAAAAAATAATGCTGCTAAGGTTGCACAATTCAAGCAAGATACCAGCGTAGGTACTGAAGATATTTCGATCGCTGCAGTAGGTTTGGTGGGTGTGCCTTATCGCTATGGCGGCAATAATCCTAAGGGTGGATTTGATTGCAGTGGGCTGATTGCTTACGTCTACCAAAAGTCAGCCAACATTAAACTGCCACGGACCATTCAAGAAATGAGCTCTAGGGGTAAAAGCGTTGAAAATCAACCGCCCGCACCAGGAGACCTAGTCTTTTTCAACACTACCGGTGCTAAGTATTCACATGCAGGAATTTATGTTGGGCAAGGTAGATTTGTACATGCCCCAAGCGCTGGAGGAACTGTGCGCCTGGAGTACATCACTACACCCTATTGGGCAGCTAGGTTTACTGAGGCCAGAAGGTTGACGCCTTAATTATCAATCTTTCAACTGATAGTAAAGCAGGTAGCAAGTAAATCTCATTGGATCAAGTTAAAAAGCCTCGCAACACGAGGCTTTTTTATTCT
>NZ_NCFJ01000380.1:0-2496 GCF_002281105.1 Polynucleobacter sp. 35-46-11 | reverse complement strand
AAAACAGTATCGCAAAGTGGTTGCTAAGGTTGGTGCTTTCGAGCCTAGCCTGCAAGCTTTGGATGATGCCGCATTGCAAGCAAAAACTGCTGAGTTCAAGTCGCGTTTAGCTGCGGGCGAGTCATTAGATGATATTGCACCAGAGGCTTTTGCAGTAGTTCGTGAGGCCAGCTCACGGGTGATGAAAATGCGCCATTTTGATGCGCAGATGATGGGTGGACTTGCATTACATCAAGGCAAGATTGCTGAGATGGGAACTGGTGAAGGTAAAACCTTAACTGCTACGCTTCCTGTGTATTTAAATGCCTTAACCGGTAGGGGTGTTCACGTCATTACAGTAAATGATTACTTGGCTCAGCGAGATGCTGAGTGGATGTCAACGCTCTACAACTTCTTGGGTATGAAGGTGGGCGTCAATCTGTCCCAGATGGATCACACGACTAAGCAAGAAGCTTATGCTGCTGATATCACCTACGGTACTAATAATGAGTTTGGTTTTGATTACCTCCGTGACAATATGGTGCAAGATTTAGGTCAACGTGTTCAGCGTGGCCTAGCTTATGCGATCGTTGATGAGGTTGACTCTATTCTGATTGATGAGGCGCGTACCCCATTAATCATTTCTGGTCAGGCTGAAGATCACACTGATCTGTACATCAAGATTAATGCATTACCAACGTATTTAGAGCGTCAAATTGGTGAAGAAAAAGCCGATGGCACTGGTGTTGAAAAGCCAGGTGATTACTGGGTAGACGAAAAGTCCCAGCAGGTCTATTTAACAGAGCGTGGACATGACAAAGCAGAAACAGTCTTAGTTGAACTGGGTGCTTTAAATGATGGCGATTCTTTGTACTCCCCGCAAAATATTACTTTGATGCATCACGTGTACGCAGCATTGCGCGCACATTCTTTGTATCACCGTGACCAACATTATGTTGTCCAGAATAAGGAAGTCATTATTGTTGATGAGTTCACTGGACGCTTAATGCAGGGTCGTCGCTGGTCTGATGGCTTGCATCAGGCGGTTGAAGCTAAAGAAGGCGTTCCGATTCAGAATGAGAATCAAACGCTAGCCACAATTACTTTCCAGAATTACTTCCGTATGTACGGCAAGTTGGCCGGTATGACTGGTACTGCTGACACAGAAGCATATGAGTTCAAGGAAATTTATAACCTTGAGACAGTGGTGATTCCGCCAAACCGCATCAGTCAAAGAAAAGATCGTCAAGACCAGATCTTTAAGACTTCGCGTGAGCGCTACGATGCGGTCATCAAAGACATTGAGGATTGTTATGAGCGTGGCCAACCTGTATTGGTTGGTACGACTTCAATCGAAAACTCAGAGTTAATCGCAGGCCTACTGACTCAGCGTAAGTTACCGCATCAAGTTCTGAATGCGAAGCAACATGCTCGGGAAGCTGAGATCATTGCTCAAGCCGGTAGACCAAAGATGATCACCATTGCTACCAATATGGCTGGTCGTGGAACAGATATTGTTTTGGGTGGAAACGTTGGTAAGCAATCTTCTTTAATTGAGGCTGATGCCACGCTTTCGGACGCGGAAAAAGCTGCCAAGATTAGGATCCTTCAGGACGAATGGCAAAGTTTGCATGATCAAGTTTTAGCTGCGGGTGGTTTACACATTATTGGTACTGAGCGTCACGAGAGTCGACGTATTGATAATCAGCTGCGCGGTCGTGCTGGTCGCCAAGGTGACTCAGGCTCTTCCCGTTTTTACCTCTCCTTGGACGATGCTCTTCTGCGTATTTTTGCTGGAGAACGTCTGCGTGCAGTGATGGATCGTCTCAAGATGCCAGACGGAGAGCCAATTGAAGCAGGTATGGTGACTCGCTCGATTGAGTCTGCCCAGCGTAAGGTTGAAGGCCGTAACTTTGATATTCGTAAACAGTTGTTGGAGTATGACGACGTTGCTAATGATCAGCGTAAAGAAACTTATCGCCTCAGAAATGAAGTATTGGAAAGCGCCGATGTTGGTGATCTGATTGCCAATTTGCGTGAAGATGTATTGCGTGGCGTTTGTGCGATTTATGTTCCTTTGGAATCCATGGAAGAGCAGTGGGACTTAGTTGGCCTGGAGAATGTATTGGCTAGCGATTGGGGCTTAACTGTCGACCTGAAAAATTGGGTTGAAAATGCGGAATCTATGGACGATGAGCAAATCGTTGATCGCGTTCTAGAGGCGGCAAAAGAGTCATATGATGCAAAAGTGGAGCTTTCTGGACGTCCATCCTTCGCTGGATTTGAGCGCTCTGTTTTACTCTACAGCTTAGATACCCATTGGCGCGAGCATTTGGCTGCCTTGGATCATTTGCGTCAAGGTATCCATTTACGTGGCTATGCTCAAAAAGATCCAAAACAAGAATATCGCCGCGAAGCATTCGAGCTGTATGGTGAGTTGCTCAACGTCATTAAGAATGATGTTGTAAAAAACATCATGACAGTCCAAATCCGTAGCGCAAGCGAGTTAGATGAAGC
>NZ_NCFJ01000379.1:0-4802 GCF_002281105.1 Polynucleobacter sp. 35-46-11 | reverse complement strand
AGATTCATTAATAATAATGTCATAAGCGCCTTGAACAGTGGTTGGCGCTGCCAGTACCTGAAGGGCGCTAGGGTTGGTATTCGAAATTCCATTTGCGTTGACGGTGCCCTCAATTTCACTATCCGCCTTGGCGGTATTGGTAAGGTTAATTGGGTTATAGGCAATTAAGTCCGAATTATTTGGTCCAGCACCAAACTTAATTGCGGGACCTTCTTGAACAATTATTGGTTTGAATATATTGCTGAGGTTTTTGGCAATTTCTTCGCCGCTATCAGTTAGTCCATTAACCCCAACTGTACTGCTCTCAAGGCGCATCCAAATTCCAAAGTCGCCAAAATGGAGTGTTTCAACATCAGTAGACCCTGTTGGAGTATTAACTGTGATGGTTTGGGACCCTAAGGCATTGTCATTCCAATCTGTCTTTGTCATGGTGAGACTTGCGCCCCCACTGGAGAGCTTATAAATTCCTGGTCGTGCGTCTTGTACGCCCACCATAGTAATGATGGTGTTGTCTAAGGTGCCAACATTGGTTGAGCCAACCTTGATCCCGGAGTTGTTATCCCATACTCCGTGATTGGTTAAAAGTGACTGGTTATTGAATGTAGTGCGGTCAATTGTGTTTTGAATTTCGTTATTGAGATCAGCAAGTTCCTTGGCAATGTTGACCTTTTGAGCGCTGCTTAGGCCATCATTACCCCCCTTTACTGCTAATTGCTTAACCCGAAGAAGTATGTCTTGAATGGAGCTAAGTCCAATATCAGCTGTTTGGATCAAGTTGGTTGCCTGATTGAGATTTGAAACCGACTGATTTACAGCATTCATCTGACTCACCATGCTCATTGCAATAGCCAAACTTGCTGCATCATCCTGGGCGCCGTTAATTCTTTGCCCTGAAGAAAGCTTCTGAACTGTCGAAGAGAGTGCTTTCTGGGCTTCCAAAAGCCCTTGTTGAGCATATAAAGATGCTGAGCTTGGATCAATCGTGGTCATGTTATTCCTTTAGGGGCAGCCTCAAAAAAAGGAGGGGTTATGGCTTAACGGCTAAATATGAACAGGCGTTTAATCCAGAACGGCGGCACTTTCAGCCCCATCTGCCAATAGGTCACTCATTTTGGAGGCGCCAATAGCGGTTGCGAGGGATGAGCTAAAAAGTCCTAAACGCTTTCAAAGCTACATCCGTTAAGGAATACATGGAGAAGTGAATGCCTTGAGAATGAACTTGAGGCGCTTAGGAGAAAAATATGTCAACCGTAATTAACACCAACCTTGCATCGTTATTTGCTCAAAATAGCCTAGCAAACGCTCAAAATAACCTTGCAACTTCGGTTCAGCGTCTTTCATCTGGTTTGCGTATTAATAGCGCAAAAGATGATGCTGCTGGTTTGGCAATCTCCCAAAACATGCAAAGTCAAATTAACGGTACTAACCAGTCTGTACGTAATTTGAACGATGCAACTAATTTGTTGCAGACAGCTGATACTTCTTTGTCAACTATTCATGACATGCTTTTACGCCTAAAGCAATTGTCTACTCAAGGTTACGACGGTTCATTGTCAACTAGCCAGAAATTAGACATTGTGCAAGAGATGAAAGATCTCAATAGTGAGATTAACGCAACTGCACAACGCACTCAATTTAACGGTATTAACTTGTTAACTTCAGGTTCAACCGTTGACTTGAATAACTCCGATATTCGTTCTGGTGTTGCTTTGAGTACTACGGCGGTGTCTGTGGATATAACGACAGCTGGAAGCGTTGGCCTCCTAGTTACCGATGGTCTTGGCGATGCAGACTTGGGCGCGCAATTGGGAGCGGCTAATTTTGCCTCTACAGAAACAACTCTATCCATTAGCCTCGACCCTAATTTGCTAGCTAAAATCCCGGGTGACTATACATTTACTAGCAATGGCGCAAATCTGACATTGACTGGCACCTTTAACGGTCTTGCTCAATCCCAGACTGTAACTGTTGCTGATGCTACAGCTAATGACGTTGCTGGCGGCAATAAGACAACTGACCAAACACTCAATTTTGATACATTTGGCATTAAGTTAAACCTAAGCTCTACTCGTGCTGCGGGTGATAAGCTGCTTGGCTCAGCTATTGCAACCCAGATATCGGCTGCTGGTGATCTGACGGTTAATGGTGTAGGTAGCGAAATAACTGATGTAAGGCTATCGGGTGTTGCTCCTGGAACATATACTCTGACATACGATAGCGCAACAGATAAGGTTTCAATGGCTGGAACTGTTAATGGTGTGGCAACAACTCAAGCAGTTGCGCTCTCTGAAGGCGTTGCAAATACTACTCAGACATTAAACTTTAGCGCCTTTGGTGCTCAGATTGATATTAAGAGCTATCAAACTCATACAGCAGAGATGGTGGATCACCATCCGGTGATGGTGAGTTAGTTGTTAGCTCTGGCGCCAACAGTGCATTGAAGTTCCAAAGCGGCCCATCTTCAGATGCCTTTATTCAGATTGATACCTTGAACGTTCAAACTGGTACAACTGGCACTAATGCTGGTCAAGCTAGTGAAATGATGACTTTGGGTACTCGTATTACAGGCTCAGCTGCTGGTAACTTAGGCACACTGGGTAGCACTAATACGATTGAGCAATGGCAAACAGCATTTAAGAACGCTGCTGCTGCTGTAGATAACGCTATTGAATATATTTCAACTAAGCGCGCTACATTTGGTTCACAGATGAATCGCTTGAGCTATGTATCTACAAACTTACAAGCTCAAAGCACTAACTTGCAACAGTCACGTTCAGCAATGATGGATACCGACTTTGCCGCAGAAACTGCAAAACTGACTAAGGGTCAGATCATGCAACAAGCTGCAACAGCAATGTTGGCCCAGGCAAACCAAATGCCTAACGTGATCTTGTCATTGTTGAAGTAATAAGTTAGACCTACACACAAAAATCAGGGAGACCTGATTTTTGTGCTCTAGAAATGGGAATATAAGTTGTTGATGGGAGGTAAGTTATGAGTCAAGTCGCCGCATTAAATTCTGCGCCACAACCAGTGGCTACTGGAGTAATGCAACCGGCTGGTTCAGTTCCCGAGCGCGCAATACAGCCAGTTCGCAGCGATGCCGAAGTGGTTTCAAAAGCCGCTAGCACTGAAATTAAGCCGTCTGCAGTAAACGAAGTAACTCAGCCAACGCGTGAAGTGGTTGCAAAAGCCGCAGAGCAAATACAGAGCTTTGTGCAGTCTATGGGCCGTAATTTAAGTTTTTCAGTTGATAGCACTACCGGTTACCATATTGTTCGGGTTACAAATCCTCAAACTGGCGAGGTTGTTCGTCAGCTACCTACAGAGGAATTGATCCGGATTGCTCAGAGTTTTGAGCAATTAAACGCCGCTTTAGTTCATCAAAAAGCATAATATAGACATGTCAATTCTTAGAATTGGCATGTTTTTTGCATATTACAATCTACCTCACTATGTGTTTTGGGCGTTTAAAACGTAAATACCAAATTTTAAAAGGGTAGGAATCTAGGATATGGCAGTTTCTTCCAGCACAAGTTCATCCGCAAGCACTGGAACTGCATCTATTGATGTGGCAAGTATCGTTGCGCAATTGATGACTGTGGAAAATAAGCCTCTAGATGCAATTAATACTAAGATCACTCAACAACAAGTCATTATTAGTGACTTGGGCACCGTGAAAAGCAAGGTATCTGCACTTGGAGATGCCCTAAAAGCATTTCAGAATCCAAATTCTTATAATGCCTCTGTAGTTAGTACTTCAGACTCAACAGTGGTGCAAGCTACCGCTGCAAACGGTGCGCTTCTGGGTAATTACAATCTCACAGTAAGCGCTACTGCCCTGGCTTCAAAATATACTATCGCGGGTTATTCATCCACGAGTGATTTAGCCTCAATTGATTCTGAGGAAGGATTTTCAATTACCGTAGGGTCAACTACCTACAATACTCTTGGCACCCCTTCTGGAACTCCAGCTTTAGCCTCAACCGCCACGGTTGCTGAGCTTAAGGATTGGATCAATGCGCTTGGCGTTAATGTAAATGCTAGTCTTGTCCAGACAACCGATAGCTCCCACTTTGCTTTAATGATTCAAGGGACTCAAACGGGTTTAGCAAACGCTGTTACGTACACTGGGATTTCCCTTATTGATCCTCCAAGCATTGACCCTACAGATGGTGATGGAATCTCTGAAGAAACGGCAACAGTAACTTTTAACGCCATGTCTGCGGGGGAGATGCTCACAATTGCAGGCCTCACTTTTACTGCTGGTGCTACTGGCGCAACTGCGGAGCAAGTGGCTGATGCGTTTGCTAATCTTGCGGAGGGATCAACGGCGGCAAGTGCAAACACTGCGAATGGCTTAGGGGATGTTGCAGGTGGATCGTTTACTGCTGGCACGCTAGTCAACTGGGAGACTGGTGATTCGGATCCTAGTGGTGAATTGGTCTTCACTAACACTTCAAGCTTAGATGATGTAACTAATTTATCAAGCTCAGGTTCTGCGGGCGGCTTATCTACTTCCACTGTCAGTTCGGCTCAAGATGCTGCCTTTACTATGAATGGTACAAGCTTTACTCGATCGACTAATTCAATTAGCGATGTTATTACTGGTGTTACTTTAAATTTAGTTAAAGATTCAGGTACAGCGCAGGTTATTAATGTTGCGCGTGGTGCTGATGGTTCACAAAAAACTATTACAGATCTTATTACGGCGTATAACGATTTAATAGCAACGTATAAGACTATGACAGCAAATGCCAATAATTCCACATCATCGAAAGTAGGAACGTTTGCAAATTCAC
>NZ_NCFJ01000378.1:0-2514 GCF_002281105.1 Polynucleobacter sp. 35-46-11 | reverse complement strand
ATCATCCATAGTGGAAGGGATTTTATGCGTATGGTTTAATCGTTATATGTTAAGCCCATCCCCAAATTCCAGCAAAAAGGCATTTAGCCGGGTTGCGCTCGTCGGTAAATATCAGGCTGATGGCATGCAAGAACGCCTCAAGGACCTAGCTAGCCTGCTGGGCGAACAAGGTTGTGAGGTCTATGTTGAAAGCGCTACTGCAAGCCATCTGGGGCTAACTACCTACCCAGTCAAAAAGGTCGAGGAGTTTTCTGATGCCATCGATCTAGCAGTTGTTTTGGGTGGCGATGGCACGATGCTTGGCATTGGCCGTCAATTGGCGGGCAGCAAAGTCCCCCTGGTTGGCATCAATATGGGTCGCCTGGGTTATATGACTGATATCCCAATCCAAAATGTTCAAACAGTCTTGCCGCAAATTATTGCCGGTGAATATGAAGCTGACACGAGAACCCTGCTCGATGCAGTTGTCATGCGCAATGGCAAACAGATTAATCAGGCTCTCGCCTTAAATGATGTTGTTGTGAATCGTTCTGGAATTTCTGGAATGGTCGAACTCGCAGTGCGCGTCAATGGCTCGTTTATGTACAACCAGCGCTCTGATGGCTTGATCGTATCAACCCCTACTGGCTCAACTGCCTACGCACTTTCTGCTGGCGGGCCTATTTTGCATCCGCGTGTAGCCGGAATTCTGTTAGCCCCAATTGCCCCACACTCATTATCTAATCGCCCTATCGTATTGCCACAAGATATTGTGGTGAGCATCGAGGTAGTTGATGGTAGGGAAGTGATTGTGAACTTCGATATGCAATCACAGACTAATTTGCAATCAGGCGACATCATTGAAGTCAGTCAATCCAAAAAAACCATCACACTACTTCACCCTCGCAGTCACAGTGACTACAAAACCTTGCGAGAGAAGTTACATTGGAATGAGTATCCATCGACATTCTGATGTCGAACTTTTAGGTACGCTAGGTCATGCTTCAAACACTATCGCTTCGTGACTTTGTCATTGTTGACCAGTTAGAACTAGATCTTTCCTCAGGTTTTACAGTCCTCACCGGCGAAACGGGTGCCGGTAAATCCATTCTCTTGGATGCGCTCAGCCTGGTATTGGGTGAGCGTGCAGATAGTAGCCAGATACGTGAGGGCTGCAATCGTGCAGAAATTAGCGCTCTCTTTAGAGTAGATTCACAGCAAAATCAATACTTTAATCAATGGCTTGATGAGCAAGGCTTTCCACTTGAAGATGATGGGCAAAGCCTGCTCCTCAAAAGAACTGTAGAGGTAAATGGTCGTAGCCGCGCTTTTATTAACGGCAGCGTAGCAACCTTGGCACAACTGCGTGAAGCAGGCGATCAGTTGGTTGATATTCATGGGCAGCATGCACATCAACTACTACTTAAAGGTGGCGCGCAACGTGAACTACTAGATCGCCATGCGAATCACATGGATCTTGTGGTCGAGGTTTCTCAATTATTTAAAGCTCTAAATGAATCGCGTCGCAAACTAGAGCAAGCTGAAAATGCTGGGCAAGATATTGAACGTGAGCGTGAGCGCCTGGAATGGCAGCTAGAAGAGCTAAGCGAGCTCTCTCCACAAGAAGGTGAGTGGACATCCATTCAAAGTGAGCATGCTCGCCTAGCAAATGGCGCAAAAATTATCAGTGGCTGCCAAGAAGCAATTGATGTTCTCAGCGATGCTGATAACTCTGTAGAGTCCACCCTCTCTAAAGCTAGCGCCAATATGAGTGCATTGGCAGAGCATGACTCATCATTAAGCGAAATCAGCCAAGCGCTGGAGTCTGCACAAATTCAGATTGATGAAGCAGTACACAGCCTCAATCGCTACTTACAAAAGCTGGATTTAGATCCTGCCCGCCTTAGTGAAGTAGAGGAGCGTATGCAAGCACTTCATGGCGCAGCTAGAAAATATCGCACCGAGGCAGATGACCTGCCAAAACTACTACTTGATACCACTGAACGTTTAGAAGCATTGACAGCATCTCAAAATATAGAGGCTCTGCGCGAGAAGGTGAAACAAGAAGAATTAGCCTATCTCAAGCAAGCAAAACAACTCTCCCAAAAACGTAGTAAAGCCGCGCTAGATTTAGGCAAGCAGGTTACCGCTGCCATGCAGGACCTATCAATGGCAGGTGGTCAGCTGGAGATTGCTTTGCTACCCCTTCCAGAAGGAGGTGCCCAGGGTCTTGAGCAAATTGAGTTTTTGGTTGCAGGTCATGCTGGGAGCACCCCACGCTCGTTAGCAAAAGTGGCTTCCGGCGGGGAGTTGGCCCGCATCAGTCTGGCCATTAGCGTCATCACCAGCAAGGCGTCATTTACCCCAACCCTAATATTTGATGAGGTTGATGCCGGCATTGGTGGCGCTGTTGCAGAGACAGTTGGGAAGTTGCTCCGTCAACTGGGCGAATCACATCAAATTCTGTGCGTGACCCATTTGCCGCAAGTGGCTGCGCAAGGAAATCACCATCTGAAAGTCAGCAAATCACAGGCG
>NZ_NCFJ01000047.1:0-14445 GCF_002281105.1 Polynucleobacter sp. 35-46-11 | reverse complement strand
TATATATCTGCTTTTACCTAATAGCAAATAAGCTTAAATTAACTCCATAGAAATCCATGGAATTCATGGGTGATTTTTTAGGAGACAAAAGTGGAACTATTTAGCCCTGAATTTTTCTCGGCATTACTGGCGATTATTGTGATTGACTTGGTGCTAGCGGGTGACAACGCCATTGTTATTGCGATGGCTGCTAGAAACTTGCCGGCACATCTGCAGAAAAAAGCAATCATTTGGGGTGCTGTAGGCGCTATTGTGGTTCGCAGCGCCATGACCCTATTGGTAGTCTATTTACTCAAGATTCCTGGATTGATGTTGGTAGGCGGACTGCTGCTGGTTTGGATCGCTTACCGACTCCTCAATCCCGTGCAAGAGGGTGATGAGCATGGTCATGCTTCCACGACATTTTGGGGTGCAATGAAAACCATTGTGATTGCCGATGCCATTATGGGTTTGGATAACGTACTTGCTGTGGCAGGTGCATCACACGGTAGCTACGTTCTGGTTGTGCTTGGCTTGTTAATTAGCATCCCAGTAGTTATTTGGGGATCTACACAAATACTAAAACTGGTTGAGCGTTTCCCTTCGGTAACTTATTTGGGTGCTGGTGTGCTGGCATGGACGGCTGCAAAGATGATGATCTCTGAGCCTATCTCACAAGAGTGGCTTGCATCTCAAAGCCCGGCTCTGGAATACGTAATTCAAGTGGTAGTTGTATTGGGTGTGTTAACTAGTGGCTTTATTAGAAGTAGACGTGCGCTTGAAGATGTCATTGCTCCTTCGGTAGTTATTCCGGAATCTGCAAATATCGTTTCACCACAGCAGTCCCCTAATCTTGGAGAAAATAAAATGAATAACATTCTGATTCCAGTAGACGGTTCAAAAAACTCAGATATGGCAGTAAAGCATGCTGTAAGGACTTATGGAAAAGATCCAAATGCACATTTTCATCTGTGCAATGTGCAGCCGATCTTATATCGCCATATTAGTAAATTCTTAAGTAAGCAAAATATTGATGAGTGGCATGCTGAGCGTGCAAGTCAGGCTGCAGTATCCGCATCTAGCTATCTAGAGAAGCAAGGCCTGAACTTTTCATTTACTTACGCATGCGGTGACAAAGGTAATGCCATTCGTGATGAAGCTATTCGACTTGAATGCGATCGCATTGTGATTGGTACTTCAAAGAAAAACTCTTTGAGCAGATTGTTTGAGAACTCTACTACCGCCAAGTTACTAGAGATTAGTGATATTCCTGTTGAGGTGGTAACGGGTAGCTCATTACCCGCCCTTGAACGTTGGGGGATTCCGGCCCTGGGCGCTGGTGCAGCAACCGCCTTGATGGCTGTAGTTATCGATTAACTTTAATCTAGTAGTGCTTTTTTGCCCTCTTTTGAGGGCATTTTTTTTGAAATGAATCTACTAATGGGTAATTCACTATCAACTCAATATATTTGTCATAAGTATGATCTAATTAGGTCTGTACATATGGGGAGTAGCCTGCTCGGTCAACCGAGTCTCCTATGCCGACAGTTCGACCTTTGGGTCCGGTATAGGGGTGAATCAATATCAAGGCAAGACCATTTAAATTTTTATAAATGGTTATCTTTTGAATTTGCAGCTCCAAGCCCTGATTTACCCCCTCAAAACCGTGCTGAGATCCCTTATTTGGGGAATTTCTCGTATTTTTGCCTTTGCTGAGCGGGATAATGAAAGATCTTATTTATTCTCTAAAATTGACGAAATGAATCACTTAAAGTCTTTGTCAATACTTGCTGGCTGCATCCTGTTCGTGGGCGGAGTCAGTGCGCAAAGTCAAAAGCCACTCACGATCAATGAGCTTATTAGTATTGCGCTGGAGTCGAGCCCTCAAGTCTTGGCTGCTCGCGATCAATCCAGGGCGGTCAGGGGGCAACTTTCTACAGCCCGGGCTATCCCAAATCCTGATTTTGAAGTCAATACAGGGCAGCAGAAGTCTGTGTCAGGCCCATTGACTACCGGGAACGTTTCATCGTGGTCGGTGACGCAGCCTTTGGATATGCCTTACACCCGCTATCCAAGGGTAAATGCAGCAGAGGCCAATGTGCGCGCTGCAGAGGCTACTCGTATCGCCTTTGAAATTGAAATGATTTCTAGAGTGCAGCAACGCTTTTATGAGTTGATGCGTCGTGAGGCAGAATTAAAAGCTGCCGAAGAGGATTCGGGTTTAACAAAGCAAATTCGGGATCGCATGCAAATTCGTTATGACGTTGGCGAGACCGCTCGATTTGAATTGATTCGCGCGCAAACCGAATTTCTCAATGCGCAAATCAATACTGAATCTAGCAAGCTTAGGGTGGAGCAGGCTAAAGGTCAGCTTAGGCAGGTCGTTGGGCATAACTTACCTGCTGACTTCGAGGTGATTGCACAACCCGTCAAGATCGAATCCTTGCCTGCTTTGCCCATCTTGCTGAGTGAGTTGCATGCCCAAAGCCCTGAGTTGCAGAGGGCAAAAGCAGAGGTGGAAGCAACTGAATCCAAATTGAGCTTTGAGCAAAACTCCCGCTTACCAAAACTATCTATTAAGGCTCAGCAATATAACGACCCCAACTTTACTGACCGCCTTTATGGTTTGGTTGTGAGTATTCCTATTTGGGACTTCAAGGGTGGTCAGATAGCTGAGGCGGAAGCCAATGCGTCTAAAGCCAAGAACCAACTTAATGCCCAAAGCCAAAGCTTGGAGCAGCAATTAGAGACAGCTTACAAGCTTTATCAGATGACTAGTTATCAGGTGAAGGTACTAGATCAAGAAGTGGTTCAGCTAGCATCAAGTGCGCGACGAATTGCAGAGGTCTCTTATCGCTACGGAGAGCGGGGAATGCTCGAGTATTTGGATGCGCAAAGAACATTTAGAGTGGCTCGTAATGACTTAATCAAGGCTCGCTTTGATTTGGCCTCTGTCGTTACTGAGATTCAACGTTTGAGGGCAACTCCAGAGTGGATTGCAAAAATTGAGAGTGGAAAGTAATGAATCAAGAGTTCACGGAAATGAAGGATAAATTAAAGAGTTTGTACTCTCACTATTTGGCGATTGCAAAAGTCTATGTGCAAGAGTGGGTGGCCATCGTGATTAAAGGACAGCATGATTTTTATATGCTGACCCACGAGTGGTTTACTACTCATTTGCCTCGTGTGGCTGGGCAATACGATAAGAGTCCTCAGTGGATGCAAAAAGGGCTTTTTTACTTCCCTTGGTTCTGTCTTTTTCTGATCATCCTAAATTATTTCAACGTATTTGATCGCAGTCCGAGCATCAAATCTGTACAAGATCCTAACGTAGTGATAGTGAATAATGATTTGCGCAACATGATTACGGATGGACGAATTTATACAGGATCTTTTGTGGAAGAGCTACGTGCATCTGGACGTATTGATTTCAATGAATTATTCCTTTCTCGTATTGGTGCAAACGTGACAGGTCGTGTTTCTGATATCTTGGCAATCCCGGGTCAGATTGTGAAGCAGGGTGACATTCTGGCAAAAATTACCTCTACAGAATTGACGCAATCCCAACTATCTTTTTTAAAGGCGAAGAGTGCAAGTCAGCTAGCTGACCAAGCAGATAACCGTGCCAGAATTTTGTTTAAAGAAGACGTGATTGCTTTAGCAGAATTACAAAAGCGCGAAGCAGAAGCCAGTAGCGCAAAGGCAGAGTATCGGGCGGCTAATGACCAGTTACGTGTTCAAGGAATGGATCAACCTAGTATTGATCGCTTAGCAAAATCGGGTGTGATTGAGTCAACTAATAATGTTATTGCAACGATTCCTGGTGAGATTGTTGAGCGCAAGATCAATAAAGGACAGGTGGTTCAGCCTGCTGATGCCCTGTTTACTGTTGCTGACCTGGGCTCACTATGGGCCGTCTCAGAAATCCCAGAGAGCAATTCTTATTTGATTCATAAGGGTCAAAAAATTACCTTAATCATTCCTTCTCTCAGAAACGCCGAGATTGAGGGCA
Source organism: Polynucleobacter sp. 35-46-11 (assembly GCF_002281105.1). Classification (NCBI taxonomy): domain Bacteria; kingdom Pseudomonadati; phylum Pseudomonadota; class Betaproteobacteria; order Burkholderiales; family Burkholderiaceae; genus Polynucleobacter; species Polynucleobacter sp. 35-46-11. Next base: position 10,454 of record NZ_NCFJ01000047.1, on the reverse strand, counting down.
TCGTTGCTCACGTAGATTCCATCGTGAATCCACAAACTCGTACGGTAGTTGTCAGAATGGAGGTGCCCAACAAAGATGGTCTTATTAAGCCTGGAATGTTAGCCACCATGATGATTGAAAGTCAGCCTACCGAAAGATTATTGGTGCCATCCAGCGCAGTTATTCGCGAAGACAATAGTGATCATGTCTTTATTCGTGAAGATGATGAAACTTATCGCATGGTCACCGTGAAATTGGGACCAGAGGGAAAGGGTTATCGTCCCGTGATCTCTGGCTTGAAAGATGGTCAGGAAATCGCTATCAATGGCGCCTTTCATCTGAATACTGAACGCAAGCGACAGTTGAGCGGCGGCTAATCACCATGATTGAAAAAATTGTTCGTCTCTCGCTGCAGCAGCGTTTATTGGTTGTCATCATTGCGTTGGTGCTATTCGTTGCAGGATTGCTGGCAACCAAGCGTCTTTCAGTGGATGCATTTCCGGATGTGACTAACGTCCAAATCCAAATTGCAGCAGAGGCACCAGGTAGGTCCCCGGAAGAGGTTGAGCGATTCGTAACGGTCCCAATTGAGTTGGGAATGACGGGCTTGCCCGGTTTAATTGAAATGCGCTCACTCAATCGCAATGGCCTATCAGTCATTACTTTGGTGTTCACAGAAAAGACTGACCTCTATTTTGCGAGGCAGCTGGTTACCGAGCGTTTGATTGAGGTAGCTTCTGCTATGCCGGTGGGTATCACTCCCGTCATGGCGCCTCCATCAACTGGTTTAGGTGAAATCTATCAATACACAATCGATCACCCTTCGGATGGGGATAGACAGTTGACGGTCGAGGAACTTGAGGAGCGTCGAACGATTCAAGATTGGATTGTGCGTCCGATGTTGCGCTCTATTGCAGGCGTTGCTGAGATCAACACGCAGGGCGGTTACGCGCGCCAGTACCAGGTCTTAGTCAATCCAGAAAGATTGCGCCACTATCAAGTGGATCTTCGTGATATTTATGAAGCCCTAGCTAGAAACAATGCGAACTCCGGGGGCGGACAGCTACCGAGTTATGCGGAGCGCTATCTCATTCGTGGCGTGGGTTTGGTTACCAAACCTGAAGATATCGGAAAAATTATTCTCAAGGAAGTAAAGGGTATCCCGGTCTACGTCAAGAATGTGGCTGAAGTCACCATCGGTAGTGAAATTCGACAGGGTGCCGCCATCAAGAATGGCTATACCGAAAGTGTAGCCGGCATTATTCAAATGATTCGTGGCGGTAATGCGCGTGAAGTGGTCAATCGCATCAAGCTCAAAGTAGCTGAGATTAACGAGGGTAAGTTATTGCCGGATGGTCTCCAAATCGTTCCCTTCTATGACCGTACGGATCTAGTAAATGCTGCGATGTTTAACGTGGCTAAAGTATTAATTGAAGGCGTCATTCTTGTAGTGATCCTTTTGTTTCTATTCTTGGGTGACGTCCGCTCCTCTCTCATTGTGGTTGCGACCTTAATTCTGACGCCGCTATTAACCTTCTTGGTGATGAACCGTTATGGTATCTCTGCCAATCTCATGTCACTTGGTGGCCTTGCTATTGCGATTGGAATCATGGTGGACGGCTCGGTTGTGGTGGTGGAGAACACCTTTGCCAAGATGGGTGAGAGACTGAAAACCGGTGAGTCAAAGATTCGTATTATTTTGGAGGCTGCTACTGAGGTTGGCACTCCAGTACTGTTTGGCGTTGGCATCATTATTTTGGTTTTCATGCCACTTCTGTCTTTAGAGGGCATGGAAGGAAAAATGTTTGCCCCCATGGCGATTACGATTGCCATTGCACTGACTATTTCACTCATCCTTTCATTTACCCTGTCACCAGTTCTCTGTTCTTACATTTTGAAGGGTGGTAGTGAGGACGATACAAAAATTGTGGCTCGTTTACGTGCTCCATATGACCGCTGGCTTCATTGGTGCCTTGCCAATCCAAAGTTGGTTGTCAAAAGATCTTTGATAGGATTGGTTGCCAGCATTATTGGATTTGCTTTGCTTGGAAAAGCCTTTATTCCAGTGATGCAAGAGGGCTCCATTACTCCAGTGATCGTGCGCGCTCCAAATATCTCTCTAGATGAATCAATCAAGCTGGAGTTTGAGGCGATCAAACGCATTATGACTATCCCGGATGTGAAGATGGCGGTGTCTCGCTTGGGTAAGGGTGAGTCACCTGCGGATCCTGGTCAACCAAATGAATCTGATCCGATCGTCACTCTGAAGCCTATTGGCGATCGCAAATTTAGCCAGGAAGAAATTGCCCAGCAGATTCGTGACAAATTAAAAACTTTGCCGGGTATTGAGCTCTCTATTTCACAGCCAATTGCAGCACGCGTAGATGAAATGGTTTCCGGCGTCCGCTCCCAGGTGGCCATCAAGATTTTTGGTGATGATCTGGTTATTCTGCAAAAGTTAGGCGGTCAGATTAGTCAGATTTTGACCAAAATGAAGGGTAGCAACGACTTACGTATTGAGCAGGCCTCTGGACAAAATTATCTGAACATTACTATTAATCGCGATGCTATCGCTCGCTATGGCATTAATGTTTCTGATGTGAATGATGTGATTGAAACCGCTATTGGCGGTAAACAAGCTAGCACTGTTTATGAGGGAGAGAGAAGATTCCCATTGCTGTTGCGTTATCCAGCTCCTTACCGAGATAACGTAGATGCAATCAGTAATATTATTTTGCATTCTCCAGACGGCGCTCAGGTGTTGTTGCGTGATCTAGCCGATATTTCTCTTATCGATGGGCCGGCACAGATCTCTCGAGAGTCTGGCAAGCGACGTTTAGTGGTGGGTGTGAACGTTGATGGGCGAGATCTCGGTGGCTTTGTCAAAGAAGCGCAAGAGTTGATTGCGAAACAGGTGGAGCTTCCGCAGGGCTATACATTGCAGTGGGGCGGTCAGTTTGAAAATATGCAACGTGCGATGGCGCGTTTGATGATCATCATCCCATTAACAATTCTGGCGATTTATTTCTTGCTCTTCATGCTCTTCAAGTCATTGCGCTTGGCTGGATTGATTATTTTGGTTTTACCTTTTGCTTCGATTGGTGGTGTATTTGGCCTATTTATAACTGGAGAGTATTTGTCGGTACCAGCTGCGGTTGGCTTTATTAATCTCTGGGGTATTGCGGTACTCAATGGCGTAGTATTGATTTCATTCATTAAGCAATTGCGTGAAGATGGCTATTCCATGGAAGATGCGCTCTTACATGGTTGTGGACATCGATTTAGGCCGGTCATGATGACTGCTTCAGTTGCTATGCTGGCTTTGGTGCCGATGCTCTTCTCTGGCGGTCCGGGCTCCGAGGTGACGCGTCCGCTAGCCGCAGTGGTAATTTCAGGGCTAATTACCTCAACCGCATTAACATTGCTAGTACTCCCCGTCTTGTATAGATGGTTTGAAGATAAAGAGGTGGAAGCATGATTGAAGTGAAGGCGGTCATTCGCCCAAATAAATTAGCCGCTCTGAGAACAGCCTTGCTGGAAACCCCAGGATTTCCAGGTATGACAGTGACCAAGGTTGAGGGCTGTAGCGCGCCTAATCGAACCGCTAAATTCAATATCAAAGACGAGCTCACAGATTACTCGGCAAAAGTGAAGATTGAAATTGTTTGTAATGATGAGGTTGCAGAGATCTTTATGGACCGTATCGTGACTATTTGCCAAACAGGTCAAGTGGGGGACGGTGTAGTTTGGTGCACCGAGGTTCCTAAGGCTTTCTTTATCTCTAAGACATCGACCTAGATAGACCTCTAAATTCTTCGGTATGATGATTTGAGTGATGTACTAAAACATTACCAATTATCTTGGAGATTGTTGTGAAGAATATTATCGACCGCATTGACCACATTGTTTTGACCGTGACGGATATTGAGCTCACTACACAGTGGTATGAAAAAGCTTTGGGTTTCGAGCGAGAGTTTTTTACTGGACCAGAAGGTCAGCCGCGTTATTCATTGCGCTTTGGGCAATTAAAAATCAACCTTCAAGATAAAGACACAGAAACGCCTACAAAAGCTAAAGTCCCCACGATTGGTTCGGGAGACTTTTGTCTGATTTCAGCAATTCCATTGGATGACTTTATAGCGCATCTTCAGAAGCAGGGCGTTGCCATTGATGTCGGCCCTGTACCTAGGCGAGGCGCTCTTGGTCCAATTCGCTCGGTCTACTTACGTGACCCAGACAATAACCTCGTAGAGGTTGCTGAATACGTCTAGAGTTGAACTGGATCTGGTGCGCTTAACTGGCGTGCAAGATCCAGAAAGTCTTTCGCATGGTAATTAGTAAATTGCTCTACATACAGATCATTTCGTAAATGATTTTTACCAAACTCCGATGGACGCTCAATAAAGGCAGTTTGCAATCCGCAGGCGTGGGCAGCTTCGAGATCATCCTTGTGTGCTGCAACTAGCATGACTTGTTCAGCAGAAAGATTAAAGGTCTCTGCTACCCCCAAGTAAGTTTCGGGGTCTGGTTTGTAGTGGCGGAAAACCTCTGCCGAAAGAATGAGATCCCAAGGCAAACCTGCATTTTTAGCCATATTAGCCAGTAAACCCATATTGCCATTAGAGAGGGTCACAATTGTGAATTGACTCTTGAGCTGATGTAGACCTTCAACAGCTTCTGCCCAAGGATTGAGTCGATGCCATACGAGGTTGAGGTCCTGTATTTGCGCCTCAGATAAGGAATTGATTTGGAAGGTTTTCAGAACGTCATCTAGGATCATGCGATGGAGATCATCAATCTTGGTCCATGGCAGATCTCCGGAGCGTACCCGAGCCATGGCCGGCCTGTAGCCTTGTCTCCAGGCTGTAGCGAAAGCGTCAGGATCTGCTTGGAGCCCTAGGCGAGCGACCTCAGCGGCTATGGAGCCATGCCAGTCAACTACTGTGCCAAATACATCGAATGCGAGAACCTTTGGTTTTGTATTCATGGGTAGATTATTCATTAGCTTGAAACTTTTTGCTGGACATTATTCGGCTTGATTATTTCGCCTGGGGCTCACGTTTGATATGAGGTCATACAAGTCATACATTGCAAAGAATTGCTAGAATGGCAGAGACCCAAAAGGGGCATTAGAACGAATAAGGGACATAATCATGGGCGGTATTTCTCAGTGGGAAAAACTGAATGTTGAGCTAACAGCAGCTCTTGGAAGCTCTGTTCATTTTGATACAGCCCATCAGGCCGTTTACGCCTCAGAAGCCTCCAATTACCGCCAAATTCCGATCGGGGTTGTTACCCCTAGAAATACCGAAGAATTTGTAAAAGGCATTGAGATCTGTCATCGCAATAAGGCCCCGGTCTTGATGCGTGGCGCTGGCACCTCCATGAATGGTCAAACAGTGAATAACGCTGTGGTGTTCGATATTTCGAAGTATTGCAACCATATTCTGGCTTTGGATCCAACTGCTGGCAACGCAACTGTTGAGCCAGGGGTAATTTGTGATTCCTTGCGTGATGCTGCTGAGCTGCATGGTTTAACTTTTGCGCCAGACCCTTCTACACACAGCCGTTGCACTTTGGGTGGCATGGTTGCCAATAACTCTTGTGGCGCCCACTCAGTTATGGCGGGTAAGACACTCGAAAATACCGAGGCTTTAGAAATTCTGACCTATGATGGCGAGCGCTTTTGGGTTGGGCCAACCTCCGATCAAGAGTTGCAAGACATCATTGCTGCTGGTGGACGTCAAGGTCAGATCTATCAAGACTTGCTGAACTTGCGTGATCGCTATGCTGATTTGATTCGAGCACGCTTTCCGAACATTAAGCGTCGTGTTTCTGGTTACAACTTAGATCAGCTGTTACCGGAGAACGGTTTTAACGTCGCCCGTGCTTTAGTGGGTACTGAAGGTACCTGTGCTCTCACTTTGGCTGCGAAAGTCCGATTAGTGAAAAGTCCTGCCAAGCGCGTAGTGTTGGTATTGGGCTTTGATGATATTTATTTGGCAGGCGATGCTGTACCTGAATATCAGTCCTTTAATCCCATTGCAATTGAGGGCTTAGATTACAAAATCATTCGCGGCTTGCAGCAACGTAATTTAGCAAAAGCGGAAATTGATTTACTTCCTCCCGGCAATGCCTGGGTAGTTGTTGAGTTTGGTGACGATACTGTAGAGGGTGCAATAGCTCAGGCCGAAAAAGCCCAGGAGTATTTCAAGACAAGAACAAAAGGTCCTCAGCCATCGACTTGGCTTGAGCCTGATCCCTTAGTGCAAAAAAGGATTTGGTCTATTCGGGAGAATGGAGCATCTGCGACCCACCTATCAATTGATCCAAATTCCCCTGATCCCGTAGTGGGCTGGGAAGATGCCGCAGTCGATCCAGCACGTTTGGGCGAGTACCTACGGGCTTTCCAGAAGCTAGTAGATTCGTATGATTACCAAACTTCACTCTACGGACACTTTGGTGATGGATGTATTCATGCGCGCATCACCTTTAACTTGCGTTCTGCAGAAGGTGTTGCCAAATTCAGATCTTTTATTCGTGATGCTGCAACCTTGGTTGTAGAGTTTGGCGGCTCACTCACAGGTGAGCATGGCGATGGTCAGGCCAGGGCAGAATTCCTCCCGATTATGTTCGGTGAAGAGTTGATGGGTGCAATGCATGAGTTCAAGCGCATCTGGGATCCACAAAACAAACTCAATCCAGGAAAAGTAGTTCACCCTTATCGCGTAGATGAAAACCTGCGCATGGGCCCAGAGTACAAAGTCGTCAATATGAAGACGCGCCTCAATTTCTTGAGCCAAGAGGGCAATGGATTTCAGAGAGCAGTGGAGCGTTGTGTTGGTATGGGTAAGTGCCGTAGTGAAAAAGTCGGCACCATGTGTCCAAGCTATCGCGCTACTAAAGAAGAGCGCTTCTCTACCCGTGGACGCTCACGTCTCTTCTGGGAGATGCTCCAGGGCGAAGTGATTAAGGATGGCTGGGAAAGTAAGGAGCTTAAGGAAGCTCTTGATACTTGCCTATCCTGTAAAGGCTGCAAGAGCGATTGTCCTGCTCACGTGGATATGGCATCCTATAAGGCGGAGTTCTTATCCCACTATCACGAGACCAATAGCCGGCCTCGTCAGGCGCTGACAATGGGTCGCATCGGTGATTGGGCTCCCCTAGCCAGCAAGTTCTCTTGGCTCGTTAACGGGGTCATGCAAACACCAGTAATTTCTAGTCTTGCTAAATGGGTTGGTGGCGTAGCGCAAGAGCGCAGCCTACCTAAGTTTGCAAGCCAATCCTTTAGAAAGCAATTTCAGCAATCCAAGGTTGCCAGTGTTGGCCATAAGAAGGTGATCCTCTGGGTAGATACTTTCTGTGAGCATTTTCATCCTGAAGTTGCCAATGCGGCGGTTGAGGTGCTAGCGCATGCTGGCTTTGAGGCAACATTACCAAAGACGCCGCTATGCTGCGGTCGTCCTTTGTACGACTTTGGTTACCTGGATCTTGCCAAGCAAAAGCTCGAGAAGATTTTGGATGCAATCGGCAGTGAAATTCAAGCAAACCCAGATGCACCGATAGCGGTTGTGGGTCTTGAGCCAGGCTGTATGTCGGTATTTAAAGATGAGTTATTAAAGTTTTTCCCGAACGATCCAAGGGCGAAACGCTTGGCATCTAGTACGTATTTGCTGGGAGATTTTTTGCACGAGCAGGGCTACACACCGCCACCCTTAGATCGCAATATCCTGGTGCATTCACATTGTCACCAAAAATCTTTGTTTGGCACTAAAGGTGATGTAGCCTTATTAGCTGCCTTGGGTGCTAAGGCGGATTACATTGATAGTGGTTGCTGTGGCATGGCGGGTTCATTTGGATTTAATCCAGAACACGTCGAGATATCCAAAGCGGTGGGCGAGTTGGTATTGCTACCCGCCGTCCGGTCTGCTGATCAAGAAACCATCATTCTCACCAATGGCTTTAGCTGCAGAGAGCAGATTGAGCAAGAGACTGGACGCAAGGTAAAGCATTTGGCGGAGTTGCTGCAGATGGCGCACCAAGCCCAAGTGGAGAGGGTGTAATACATAATCCCCTTCTGGCTGGAAAAGAAAAAGCCCCGAGAGATCGGGGTTTTTTTGTATCCAAAGACTACTTTTGGATCTTATGATCGAATCAAGTAATCAAAAGCAGAGAGTGATGCTTTAGCGCCTTCACCCATTGCAATGATGATTTGCTTGTAAGGCACGGTAGTGCAGTCACCGGCAGCAAATACACCTGGCATGGATGTCTCACCCTTCTGATCAATGATCACTTCGCCGCGAGGGGATAAATCAATCACGCCCTTGAGCCAGTCAGTATTGGGTAGCAAGCCAATTTGAACAAAGATGCCCTCAAGTGCAATGTCATGCATCTGATTATTAGCTCTATCTTCATATCGCAAGGTGGTTACCTTGCCATCTGCTCCCAAAACTTCCTTACTCAACGCATTGGTAATGATGGTGACGTTAGGCATACTGTTTAATTTCTTTTGTAGGACAGCATCGGCACGGAGTTTGGTATCGAATTCAACCAAAGTAACGTGGTTCACAATTCCTGCCAAATCAATTGCAGCCTCAACTCCAGAGTTTCCTCCGCCAATCACCGCTACGCGCTTGCCTTTGTACAGAGGGCCATCGCAGTGCGGGCAGTAAGCCACACCTTTACCACGGTACTCTTGCTCGCCTGGTACATTCATTTCGCGCCAGCGTGCACCAGTGCTCAAAATAACGGTTTTACTTTTCAAAACAGCGCCATTTTCTAGAGTGATTGCAATTTCATCACCAGTCTTACTGAGGCTTTTGGCAGTCTGTAGATTCATTAAATCAACTTCGTATTCTTTGACGTGTTGCTCAAGAGCCATTACTAATTTTGGACCTTCAGTTTCCTTAACAGAGATGAAGTTTTCAATACCAACGGTATCGGCAACCTGACCGCCAAATTTCTGAGCTACCACACCAGTTCTGATACCTTTACGAGCAGAGTAGATCGCTGCCGAAGCGCCTGCTGGACCACCGCCAATAATTAAAGAATCATAGGCATCTTTAGCGTTCAATTTTTCTGCATCGCGTGCTGAAGAATTGGTATCGAGCTTGGCAGCAATTTCTTCAACGCTCATACGGCCTTGGCCAAACACTTCACCATTCAGAATGACTGTCGGCACAGCCATGATCTGGTATTGATCTACCAAGCCCTGAAAGAGGGCGCCATCGATCATTTCATGTTCAATGTTTGGGTTCAACGCAGCCATGAGGTTCAAGGCCTGCACAACGTCAGGGCAGTTATGGCATGACAATGAAATGAAAGTCTGAAAGCGCTTCTTACCTTCCAGGCCCTTAATGCTTTCGATTACATCTTGCTCCACTTTAGGTGGATAACCGCTAGTTTGCAAAATAGCCAAGATGAAGGAGGTCATCTCATGGCCCATTGGTAGGCCTGAGAAAGCGATGCGAGCAACGTCATCCACTTTGCTTACGGTGAAGCTAGGAATATTTTTGCTGCTACCGGCAGTCTTTACTGTGATCTTGGAGGATTGCTCGGCAACCTCGTTTAACAGCTCCAGCATCTGAGCTGACTGAGCGCTGTCGTCTAAAGTAGCCTCTAAAACGATAGGGCTCTCAATTTTTTCAAAATAGGTCTTGAGTTGGGCCTTGATGTTGGTATCTAGCATGATGTGTTCCTGAGTATTTAATCTTGATGAGTCTATTGGGCAGGGCTCCTACCACTCATCCTGCCCAATAGACTCTCCGAAGAGAGTCTATTGACTACTAATTGAAGCTAACTTTGATGCTTAGATCTTGCCTACAAGGTCTAAAGATGGAGTCAATGTTGCTGCGCCTTCTTTCCACTTAGCTGGGCAAACTTCACCTGGGTGAGCGGCTGTGTATTGAGCAGCCTTGAGCTTGCGTAATGTCTCAGAGATATCGCGAGCGATTTCGTTTGAGTGGATTTCAGCTGTTTTGATAACGCCTTCTGGATTGATGATGAATGTGCCGCGCAGTGCAAGGCCTTCTTCATCAATATGTACATCAAAACCACGTGTCAATGTGTGTGTTGGATCGCCAACCAATGGGAACTTTGCTTTACCTACTGCAGGTGAAGTCTCGTGCCACACTTTATGTGAGAAATGAGTATCAGTAGTGATGATGTAAACCTCTGCACCCATCTTTTGGAACTCAGCATAGTTATCAGCTGCATCTTCAATTTCTGTTGGGCAGTTGAATGTGAAAGCTGCTGGCATGAAAATCAATACAGACCATTTGCCTTTGAGGGACTCATCGGAAACAGTAACAAACTTACCATTGTGGAAAGCTTGGGTTTTAAATGGGATTACTGGTGTGTTGATTAAAGACATAGGGTTCTCCTGTAAAAAATAAAATAGTTGATTCACAACAGAGACCATTCTAGAGACTAATTATTTATTTGCATAATGAATAATTTAGATATTAATGATCTAT
>NZ_NCFJ01000377.1:0-2520 GCF_002281105.1 Polynucleobacter sp. 35-46-11 | reverse complement strand
AGTTAAGTTAAAGCAAGCAACAAAAGTTAGTGCAAGTCTTCCGCTTGAATAAGTAGGACTTGCTCATCACCTGCAGACACTTCCATCCAAATGACAGGGATCTGTGGGAATGCTTTCTTAAAATGTTCATACTCATTGCCAATCTCGATCAGAATGGCGCCACGCTCTGAGAGATAGTCCGGAGCGCCAGCAATAATCTTACGAATCAGATCCATGCCATCAGTACCACCTGCTAATGCTAAGGCAGGCTCTGCATGATATTCAGCAGGTAGGGCATTCATAGAATCCGCATTGACATAAGGCGGGTTGCAAATGATCAGGTCAAAGAGATTATCTTCATGAGGCTCTGGCAGTGCATTCCAGAGATCACCCTCAAAAAGTTCTACTTGAGAAGTAAGGCCATGGCGATCGAGATTGCGAGATGCCACTGCCAATGCGGGCAAGCTGATGTCACAGGCGCTCACGTGAATATCTGGGCAGGCTAAGGCTAGCAAAATCGCTAGAGAGCCATTACCAGTGCAGAGATCCAAGGCTTTACCATCAGCGGGCAACCAAGGTTCAAGCGAGCCATCTACGATGAGTTCTGCAATCCATGAGCGGGGAACAATGCTCTGCTCGCTGGAGTAAAAAGGCACACCCATCAACCAGGCTTCACCCAAGATATAGGCCAAGGGCTTGCGTGTAGAGATGCGAGTTTGTGTAACCTCAAAAGCCTTAGCAATTTGCCCGGCAGTCATGATGCGCTCTAGGTGATCGAGTGCATCAGCAGGGCTGAGGTCTAGCTGTTTGCTAGCAATCCACAAAGCCTCGCTCCCAGCATCAATCGCACCATGTCCATAATGCAAATCTGCTGCCTCTAGTCGTTGTGCAATTTGATCAATACATTGATCAAGTGATAGAGATTGCTGGGGCGCAGGGTCCATTAGGAATTTGTATCGGAAGTAATTGACTGAATACGTTTAAGCAATGAGTTGTTCGAGAGTCTTACGGAAAATATTTTTGAGTGGTACAACATCGTCCACATTCACACACTCATCAATTTTGTGACTCGTCGCATTAATCGGGCCAAACTCGACTACCTCTTTGCAGATCTTGGCAATAAAGCGTCCATCACTGGTACCACCAGTAGTAGAGAGTTCTGTATCGATTTTGGTTTCGTCTTTAATGGCTTTGCGGAGGGCGCCAGCAAGGGCACCATCGCCAGTAATAAATGGACTGCCACCCAAGACCCAGTCAATTTCAAAGTCGAGACCTGCGTCAGTAAGTATTCCTTCTAGACGACTGCGTAATTCCTCTGGCTTACTTTCAGTGGAAAAGCGGAAGTTGAAATCTACAGCTAGCTCGCCAGGAATGACATTGTTGGCACCGGTGCCAGCATGAATATTGGAAATCTGAAAACTGGTAGGCTGAAAATACTGATTGCCTTTATCCCACTCAGTTTCTACTAATGCTTGAATTGCGGGTGCTGAAATATGAATCGGATTTTTACCAAGGTGAGGGTAGGCAATGTGCGCCTGAATACCTTTGACTCGAAGCTTGCCTGAGAGCGAGCCACGACGACCATTTTTAATCATGTCGCCTAATTTATCTACTGAGGTTGGCTCACCAATCACGCAATAATCCAAACGTTGCCCATGCTTTTGCAAACGCTCGCACATGATGACGGTGCCATCGTTTGCTGGACCTTCTTCATCACTGGTAATCAAAAAAGCAATAGAGCCTTTGTGATTGGGATGAGTGATGACAAATTCTTCTGTAGCAACTACAAAGGCAGCCAGTGAGGTCTTCATATCGGCAGCGCCACGACCATAAAGCATGCCGTCCCGAATGGTTGGGGTAAATGGATCATTAGTCCACTTTTCCAATGGGCCGGTAGGCACCACATCAGTATGGCCGGCAAACATTAAGACTTCACCTTGATCGCCTGATGTACCTTTTTTGATTGCCCAAAGATTGGTGACCTGGAAATTCTCGGGACCACTAATAACGCTTTCTGTATGAAAACCAATTGCTTGAAGGCGGTGGGCTATGAGGTCCTGACAGCCTCCGTCCGCTGGGGTGACCGAGCGGCAGGAGATGAGGGCTTCAGTTAACTCAAGGGTAGCGCTCATAGATCTAGATTAATCACGCAAGAGTTCGTTAATGGCGGTCTTTGCTCTGGTTTGGGCATCGACCTTCTTCACAATGATCGCAGCGTACAGGCTGTACTTGCCGCAAGCAGAAGGAAGGGAGCCTGGCACCACAACAGAGCCTGCTGGGACACGGCCATAATGGATTTCACCGGTTTCACGGTCGTAGATCTTGGTGCTTTGACCAATATAAACACCCATTGAGAGCACGGCGTTTTCTTCAATCACCACACCTTCAACCACCTCTGAGCGGGCGCCGATAAAGCAGTTATCTTCAATAATCACTGGACCAGCTTGGATCGGCTCTAAAACGCCGCCAATCCCAACGCCGCCAGAAAGGTGAACGTTTTTACCGATTTGGGCGCATGAACCTACTGTTGCCCAGGTATCC
>NZ_NCFJ01000376.1:0-2530 GCF_002281105.1 Polynucleobacter sp. 35-46-11 | reverse complement strand
TTCACTGAATTTACATATTTTTACGATATTCTTATTACATGCCTGACCCCAATAAATCCCTTTTAGAACGCTTGGCTGATTTTTTAACGCCACAGCCAACCAGCCCAGCAGAACGTCGCCAAGAACTCATTGAGACCCTCAGAGAAGCACAGTCCGAGGGCTTGATTGATGCGGATGCCCTCTCCATGATCGAGGGCGTATTCCAAGTGGGGCAACTGTGTGCTCGCGATATTTTGATTCCTAGAGCTCAGATTGATTGGATTGATATTAACCAATCTCTGCCTGAAATTATCCAGAGTGTAATTACTGCAGCCCACTCACGCTTTCCCGTATTCGAAGGTAGTCGCGACAATGTCATTGGCACCTTGCTTGCAAAAGACTTATTGCGCCACTCTTCTGAAAAAGATTTTCAGGTACGCGATTGGCTCCGCCCCGCAGTTTTCATTCCAGAATCTAAACGTTTAAGTGTTTTGCTGCGCGACTTCAAAGACAACCGCAATCATCTGGCTATTGTTGTAGATGAATACAGCGGCGTAGCTGGAGTGATCACGATTGAAGACGTGCTGGAGCAAATTGTTGGCGATATTGAAGATGAGCATGATATTGACGAAGAAGCAGACAACCTGATCTCTTTAGATAATGGCGACATTCGTGTCAAAGGCATTACAGAGCTAGAACAATTTAATGAGGCTCTAGGCACTCAATTTCACGATGAAGATATTGAAACTATTGCCGGCTTAGTCATTCAACATCTTGGTCGAGTACCGAAGATGGGTGAACTGATTGAGATCGACGGAATTGAATTTGAGGTTCAGCGCGCAGACCCAAGACAGATACATATTCTGCTCGCACGCCAACTTCCTAAAAAACTTCCCTGAGAATTAATTTGATTGATCAGCAATCAACCAGGTTTAGTAATGGCATCAATGTGTTGCTGCTATTTTTTCTGGGAGCCTTGCTAGCCGCTGCTGCTGAGCTCACTTATGGTGGCTGGATACAAATCCCCATTCTCAGTTTGATTTGGTGGAGGATGAGTCAGCAAGCAAGACCGCCCATTAAAAATCAATTTATCTCTGGAATGTCTTTTGGTCTAGGCTACTTTGTTCTAGGCTTATGGTGGATCTACATTAGCCTGCATGATGTCGGTGGTATGCATGCTGCCGCTTCTGGTTTAGCTGTTTTCTTACTAGCAGCAGGAATGGCCTTATTTTTCTCCAGCGCCTCCCTCGCTCTCTGTTTACCTAGACGCAAGTACTTAACAGGCTTGGTGCTAGCAGCATCTTGGGTGCTAATTGAATACCTTCGTAGCGTAGTCTTAACTGGCTTTCCTTGGATGGGGCTTGCTGAAGCCCAATTCAACGGCCCCTTCGCGCCAGTTGCGCCATTCTTGGGTGGCCTAGCCTGCACATTTTTAGTGGTGTGGGTCTCTTGGGAATTCAGTCAGTTAAAGAAAAATATGTTCTTTAGCAGTGCTTGCATTATTTCTACGATTGCACTTGCACAACTCGCGAGCTTGTGGACTTTCACAAGCCCAATTGGCGAGCCACTCAGTGTGCGTTTAATTCAGGGGAATTTTGAGCAAAGCCTCAAGTTCAACCCCAAATCCATTGAAGAACAATTTAGCTTTTATACCAATGCTATTGAGAGTCAATCGGCTGATCTCATCATTACTCCAGAGACTGCATATCCTTGGCCACAAAGCAATCTACCTGCAGGCTTATTAGGATCACTCCAACAGTTTTCTACCAATACCTCCAGCAATGTTTTGCTTGGATTGATTGGGGAGATCAGTGGCTCTACTGGCGTGAAATACACCAACCGGGCTCTTGGACTATCTCCTAATGCTCCAAGCTATCAATATGACAAATCCCACTTGGTACCCTTTGGTGAATTTATTCCGCCTGGCTTTCATTGGTTTGTGAATGCTTTCCATGTTCCTATGAGCGACTTTGCACGCGGCACATTAGATCAAGCCCCCTTCAGCATCATTCGTTCCGGCAAGGAATCAATTCATGCAGCAATCACGATTTGCTATGAGGACGTATTTGGCGGGGAGCTAGCATCCCGAATTGATCAGAGCAGTAAACCCGTTAACCTGTTGATCAATATGACTAATCTAGCTTGGTTTGGGGACTCTCAAGCACCAGCGCAGCAATTAAGACTATCCCAGTTACGCTCCCTGGAGACTGGCCTCCCAGCGCTGCGAGCCACAAATACCGGCATTACGGCAGCCCTTGGCCCAGACGGGAAAGTGCTATCTCAGCTTGGCGAATTTACCCAAGGCGCGCTCAGCCTGAAGATTCAAGCCTACTCTGGCAAAACTCCTTATGTCATTTGGGGAAATGCCCCCATTTTGAGCCTTTCTTGCCTCTTGCTCATCCTGGGTCTGATTCGCCATAAACGAAACTAATCGCGATTTCATAGTTCACCTGCTTAGCCATGTAAAATCAAAGGCTTAGCCAGGTAAATCATGCTTACTTTTCAGCAAATCATTCTCAAACTCCAAGATTACTGGGACCAACAAGGTTGC
>NZ_NCFJ01000375.1:0-2539 GCF_002281105.1 Polynucleobacter sp. 35-46-11 | reverse complement strand
TATTTGACTCTATTGGATGGCCTGGGGTGATCACTGGAGGCACCATGACTCCGGGCGGAATTATTGCCGATTCTTTAGATCCTGATTTTTGGCAGTCAGGTAAAGAAGAGTTTTGGCATGGTGATACTGATCAATTTTGGAATTATGGATATTCAGAAATTTCTTATGTCTGTCAGTACGTACCAACTACTCTTAATAGGGCCATCAACCTTACGCTGAAATCTGACATAGTTGGTAATGGGTCTGTGGAATATAGAAGAATTGGCGCTAATAATCCTTGGATGTATTGGCCAGGCTCCATTGTTGCTGAGACTGGAGGCTATGAATTTAGAGTCACTGTCTCGGGCGGAAAAGAGCAGGGCAGAATCAATGCCTTTTCTGTATCAGCCTCTACCAACACTACCACCCTGTATTTTAATGACCTAGTAATTAGTAATACCGGCACTCGGCTACCCATTGGTGCTGGATGGTATGGAATATTAGGAATTAAATTAACAGTGCAATCTGATGGCAATGGCGCAAGTACCGCGCTGACCATTGATAAATCACTCAGCGGTCCATTGATCAAGTGTTACAACAATTTAGGCAATCAGGTTCAAGGATTGATTGACGCTGAAATTCGTCTTTACTAGGAGATTTATATGCCATTACAAGATTGGTCTGCATTTGATAGGCCTGCCACTAATTCAACCTTTAAAGCAGCTCTATATAGCCTGTGGTCTGCTGTCAATGGATTGCTATCGAGCACGGGTAACCCACCCAATATCTTGATGCATCCAAACAAAATTACGTCAAACGTAACTATCCCTGATGGATATAACGCAGTTTTAATAGATCCCGTTGAAATTTCACCTGATGTCACTATCACCGGGCTCGGCAACTCAACCTTAAGAGGAATGTAATCATGAGCAAAGCAATATTCGATGAATTCGCAGCACCGGGCAATCAACCCGCTAACTTTCCATACGGACTCAGAATCGCTCCAGGCTATTCCACTGGCATTAATGATATTGGCCTTGCTGGACAGCGTGGATTTGGTGTAGGCATTTGTCCTGGACCATTACCTATCGGAATGGTGGGAATTGAAGGGTATGGTGATCAGGCCTCAGATAACTATGGCAACTACAAATACTCCGATGGCTCTGTCATGGTTTGGGTACCAGCCTTTTTTTATAAAGTAGGCACTGGTTCTAATGGACTTGCTTTAAATAAGATTGACATCAAATCATTCTCAACTTATGCCACAGTCGCAGCCGCGAATTCAGCTGGCTATGCATTACATCGAGCATTCTATAACGCTGGAAACGTAACTTATGGATTTTTTATTGATAAATACAAGGTCAGTAATAATGGCGGTATTGCCTCTAGTTTGCGTAATGGTATTGTGCTCACTAGTGGTCAGCGAGGCACGCTATCTACAGCCATATATTCTGCTTTAACGGGTGCTCCAGCTAATACATTAGGCGGATCTGTTGCAGCGGCTAAAACCCGTGGATCTAGCTTTTTCCCAACAAGCATTTTCCAACGCTCTGCCTTAGCAATGCTTTCCGTTGCTCATGGCCAATCAGCTACCGCATCTACCTGGTGCGCTTGGTACGATGCAGCGGGTATCACTCACTTCCCCAAAGGCAATAACAATAATGCTTTAGGAGATGCTCAAGACGGCGCGATTACCTATGTCTATGACGGCAATGGCACCTATACCGGCTGCGGTAAGACTGGATCAGCAAACCTCTTTAATCGCACTACTCATAATGGTCAAAACTGCGGTATCGCTGATCTCAATGGCCTGACATACGATTTTTGTCCTGGTTTAACTAGCGATGGCACTAACTATTTCTTGCTCAATACCTCAGCAGATATGAAGGCGGTCACGGGCGGTAATACGCTAGCTGGTGACTTATGGGGCGCTACTGGTTACGCTGCCATGTACACCAATATTGGCACAACCTATGGCCCACTATGGGCTACTGGCGCTAACCGATCCTTTGGTATGGGTAGCGCAACTCAAGTACTCTCAGAGGCTACTAGCGGCACCGCATGGGCTATGGCTGGCGCAGGCATTCCATTAGCAACGGGTATTGGCGGCACCAATATGTTTGGCAATGATGTGATCTACGATTACAAGCCAAACGAAATGGCTCCGCTCCTGGGCGGCGCCTGGAGCAACTCCTCCAATGCGGGGGTCTGGTGTCTCATTCTGGGCAACGTCCGGACGACCTCGTACAACACCTTTGGCTTCCGCTCTGCCTTGTATTTGTAAGGATGTTAGGGGTGGCGAGAGCCATCCCCATTAATTATGGGACAACACTCTGAAGCTGAGCTAAATCAGAAATTTATTGAAACTGCAAAATTGATGAATATTTATCTTAATCATTTTCCAAAGTTTGAAAGATATGCTTTATCTCAGCAAATCCGCAACTGTATGTATGAAGTCTATTCCTACATGATTGAAGGGCAAAAGCGTTATCACAAAAAAACTGTATTAGGAAATTTGGATGTAAGACATGAGCAATTACGGATGTTTACCAATCTTGCT